>JAHIPR010000026.1 GCA_018903015.1 bacterium | reverse complement strand
CTTTTAGCTGTATAATAATAACTAAAAATTGTATTTAAAACTAACAATTAATATGTCTTGTATTTTGTATTTTCCTTACACTTATTACCCGCACCTATACGCTAAACGCTGCACGCTATACGCTAATAATTAATTATACTGCACCAGAGAAAAAATATCATATCCTTCTAATTTTTCTCGGGGATTTAAAAATGTAAGTTCAACTATAAAGGAAGCACCTATAACCTTTCCTCCTAATTTTTCAATTAGTTTAAATACTGCAGCTGTGGTGCCGCCTGTAGCGAGAAGGTCGTCAATAACCATGATCTTGTCTCCGCTATCTATCGCGTCTTTATGTATTTCTAAAATATTTTCCCCATATTCTAACTCGTAAGATATCTTCTCCACTTCACTAGGTAATTTTTCTGGTTTTCTAACAGGCAAAAACCCAATCCCTAATTGATAAGCTACGGGAGCACCTATAATAAAACCTCGAGCTTCTATTCCCGCAATATAATCAATTTGGTATTTACTACAATGCCTAGTTATTTCATCAATGCTACATTTAAATGCTTCTCTATCTTTTAATAGAGTGGTAATATCTTTAAATTGTATGCCTTTTACTGGAAAATCTGGGATATTTCTAATTTTTTCTTTTAAGTCTATCACTTTTATCTGCCTCCTAAAAAATAGTCTTTATATCTTTTATATTTAATTGAACATTTTCCGTTCCATTCCACGTATTTAGTTCGATATTAAAAGCTAAATCTACTACTTTGTTTTCGGAAAATATTTGGTTTCCTATTTTGCTTAATTTAAATCCTATCCCTTCTAACGTTCTGTTCTCTTCCTTAATTTTTATTTTTAGGTGCTCCCTCTTTTCACCAACCATCCTCCAATCAGATATTGTGTTTTTGTAACTACAAAAGACGGGCTGAGGGTTCCCAGTCCCAAATGGTTCTAAAGTATTAATATCTTTTACCAATCCAAAATTAATATTGCTTAGTGAAATCTGGGCGTCTATTTTTAATTCTGGACTTAGATCATCTTCTTTAATGAAATCTTGAGATATTTCATTTATCCTTGATTTAAACTCAGGAATTTTATTAGACTCTATAGTAATACCTGCGGCTAACTCATGCCCACCAAAATTTATTAAAATATCCTGGCACGATTCTAAAACGTTATATAAATGAAAACCTTTAATACTCCTTCCTGAACCTTTTGCTATGCCATCTTTTTTGGAAATAATAATTGCGGGACGATTAAATTCATCTACTAATCTGGAGGCTATTATGCCGATTACCCCTTGATTCCAATTTTCTGACGCAAGAACCAATACTTTATTATCTTCTTCTTTTACTTGTATAGAAGCAAATTCCCTGGCTTCTCTTAAAATATTATCTCCAATTTCCTGTCTATGTTTGTTTATTTCACTTAATTTTCGGGATAAATATGTAGCCTTGTACTCAGAATCAGTAAGCAACAATTCTAAGGCTAATTTAGAATCATCCAACCTTCCTGCTGCATTTATTCGGGGAGCAAGGGCAAAATTAACTTCTTTGGTACCTAAATTACCATAATTTACTCCGCTCTCCATTATTAACGCCTTCAAACCCTCTTTCTTGGTTTGATTAAGTGCCTTTAATCCATGTTTAATTAAGATGCGATTTTCATCGATAAAAGGAACGGAATCAGCAATCGACCCTAATGCAACGTAATCAAGCAGATTTTGTAAATCATCCTGGTTTTTTCCCAATTTTGAATATAAAGCTTGAGCCACTTTAAAACTTACTCCTACCCCTGCTAATTCCTTAAAAGGATAATTTGTATCGCATTTGGGGTTTATTATTGCTATTGCAGAAGGAATGTCTTTTTGGGGTTGGTGATGATCGGTAACTATCACATCTATACCATAATTATTTGCTCTCTCTACTTCAGAAATAGAACTAATTCCACAATCAACGGTAATAATTAATTTAATATTATTTCTAAAGGCAATATCTATGGCTTCTTCATTTAGTCCATATCCCTCTTGAAAGCGATTAGGTATATAGTAGTATAAATTGGTGGTAAACTCTCTCAATATTGAAAATAATAAGGCAACGCTGGTGATTCCATCGACATCGTAATCTCCGTAGATCAATATTCTTTCATGGTTATTTATCGCTCTTAATATTTTGTCAACAGCTTTCTCCATATCTTGAAAGAGATAAGGATCTCTCAAATCTTTAAGATCTGCCTTTAAGAATCTTCTAGCACTTAAAACTTCCTTTGTTCCTCTGTTTATTAGTAATTGAGCTAAAAGTGGAGAGATATTTAATTCTTTGGACAACTCTGATTGCAATTTTTTATCTTCTTTTGATATACACCACTCTATTTTATTTAAGCTCCTTTCTCGTATTTCGTATATCGTATTTCGTATTTCGTATATCGTTTGTTTCCCCCTCACTCTAACCCTCTCCCTCGAAGGGGAGAGGGAATAAAGATATATTAATTTAGTTCTCGAATTTTATTTTTTTCACGAGATACGAGATGCTATTTTATTCTGGATTCTGACTACTGACTTCTATTTTTTTCACAATATGCGATATACGATATACTGTATACGAATATAGTTTTATGCTTTACGCTTTTAATTTTTTATTCTTTTTATCAATGTCTAAATATTCGGAAAATGATGGTAAAAATAATACTTATTACAATGCATAAACCTAAAGGGAAGTAAAAGAAAAAATTTTTTCTTTGAATTATTATATCTCCAGGTAATCTACCAGGGAAAGGTAACTTACCTGCTAATAAAAATATGCCTCCTAATATAATCAATGCTACTCCCAAAAATAGCAATGCTTTACCTAATATATTAAATTCTGACATTTTTTATCTTACCATTTAATAAAATAATTACTTTTTGCCCTTTTCCCTGGAAATTTTTATGCCTTTTTGGTGTATCTTAAATATTTTATTCCACTCTAACAATAATGGGCTGGAAATAAAAATTGAAGAATAAGTCCCGGCAACCATTCCTATAAACAAGGCTAAAGCAAAATCAGAAAGGATATTT
>JAHIPR010000234.1 GCA_018903015.1 bacterium | reverse complement strand
TTCTCCCGCTCAACAGGTTTATCCAGATATTTTCTTACACTCTGTCTTTTTTTTACTAAATCTAAAAATTTCACTAAATCCCTCCACGGGAACAGATAACCGTCCCCTGTTCTTTTTTCTGTATTTTTACACTTTTTGAATTTCAACCAAACAATTGTGAAAAGCGGTTCCATAACCTATATCACTTATATATTCTCCGGTGAGTTTATTGAGGTTGGCTTGGTGTACTCCATCCCACCAGCCAAAATAAGTGTGCACAATTCCTGGGGTGACTTTTTCGGAAAGGAAAGCCTTCAAAATTAAACTGCCTCTCTCATTATACACTTTTACTCTATCTTTTCCATTGATTCCTCTTTTGGCTGCATCCTGAGGATTAATCCAAATAAAAGGTTTTTCTTTAAAAATAGATGTACCTGAAAATTGAGAATTCATTTTATCTTGTGCATGGCTGGTTATCAAAGATAAAGGATATTTATTATAAATATTGGGAGAACTATATCTATTTTCTACCGGCTCGTTATATGCCGGTAGGGGGTCTTCTCCCCATCTATCTCTCATTCTCTGGCTGAAAAATTCTACTTTTTGGGTAGGAGTGCTAAATTTTAAATCACCAAAAGCTATCTCTTGATAACTGGGATGAAGATAGGGCTTTCCTTTTAATTCATCAACATCGGTATTTAAATTAGAATTATTAATTACTTTTTCTATAGTAATCAAATTATTTTCCGGCAAATAGTCTAAATTAAAATCAAACTTTTTACTTAACAGTCGGTATATCTCACTTTCGTGTTTACATTCACCGGGCAGATCAATTAGTTGTTGTTGTAACTGAATATAAGAATGACCATACCCGGTGATCAGATCATAATACTCATACATAGAAGCTGCAGGCAAAAATATATCTGCCATTCTGGCGGTATCAGTTAAAAAAAGATCGGCTACCACGATTAAATCTAATTGATTCATCGCCCGGGCAAGGAGATTAGTGTTCGGGTTACTGGTCATAGGATTGGCCTGCTCAATCCAAACAGCTTTCACCGGAGGATCGGCTTGATTATTCAATTCGCTGGCAAGTTTTGCTACCGCTATGGAATTACGAATCCTCTTGGGTTTAGGAGGGAAAAAAGGCCAATTTAATTCAGGTGCCTGCCTATCACTAAAGTAAAATCCACAACCTTTCTTACCGATGCTTCCGGTTAATGCCGGCAAAAGAGATATGGCTCTTATAGTTTGACCCCCATTGGTATATCTTTGAACACCCATCCCGAAGATAAGGGCATATCGGGGATTTTCTTTTAGATAGTTTATTAAATTTTTAATTTTACCGATAGGAATTTCGGTTATAGCCAAGACTTTTTCTAAAGGATAATCTTTTGCTAATTCCTTAAACTCATCAAAACCAAAAGTATGTTGGTTAATAAAATTATCGTCTACTAATTTATTTTCAATAAGTTGATTGGCTATCCCCAGAGCAAGGCAGCCATCGGTTCCCGGTCGAGGATTCAAATATAAATGACTTTTGGCTCCCGACTCATTTTCCCTAATATCTATAGTTATTAATTTTGCTCCCCTACCCACTGCCTTATTTACATGATGCATTAAATGAATATTAGTATAGGCGGGATTTGAGCCCCACAATATGATTAATTTTGAGTTTTCCAGGTCAGAAATCTCATTATGTTTTACTTCTCCATAAGTTAAAGTGATTGCTTCCTGGGCTGCAGAATCACACAGTCCGCCGTAAGTGGAAGTAAAACCGCCAAATTGATACCAGAAACCATAAGCACAATTTTTCACCACTCCCAAATTGGCGAATCTATTATAATATAAAACCGACTCCGGTCCATATTGTTCTTTTAAATTTTTAAGTTTTTCATAAATGATATCTAAGGTCTGCTCCCAACCAATTCTTTTAAACTCACCTTTGCCGCGCTTGCCAATTCTTTGCAAGGGATATAATAATCTTTCCGGGCTGTAGAGCATATTTGGATAGTGCATCCCTTTAGTACATATCCTGCCCTGATTTACCGGACTATTGCGATTTCCTCTAACTTTTATTATCTTCCCTTTTTCTACATCAACTGCCAACGAACAGGAACCAAAACAATCCTTAGAACACACTGAATTTATTATTTTCACTTTCTTATCAGTAGTATTCATACTATATTTTTTCATCACACGACCATCTCTTATTAGGTTTTTAGGTATTGGAATTTGTATAATTCGAAATAGTAGCCCTTATGGGCGAGTAATTGAGAGTGGGTTCCACTCTCGACAATTTTACCCTTGCTCATTACATATATTCTATTTACATCCTGAATGGTAGATAACCGATGGGCAATGGCAATACTGCTTCTCCCTTTCATAATCTTTTTTATCGCATCCTGGATAAGATATTCAGTTTCACTGTCTATACTGCTGGTAGCCTCATCAAGAATGAGTATTCTGGGTTCTTTGGCCAGTGCCCGAGCAAAAGCGATGAGTTGCCTCTGGCCAGTAGAAAGATTTGACCCTCCTTCAGAAACAATGTTCTCATATTTTTTCTTCAATTTATTGATAAAATTGTGGGCATTAACATATTTTGCATATTCAATCATCTTATTATCCTCTATTTCATTATTAAGGATAATATTATATTTAATATCTCCAGCAAACATAAAAACATCCTGCAGAACTAATCCGAAATATTTTCTTAAAAATTTCAAATCCATATTTTTTATATCGATTCCATCAATTAAAATTTCGCCTTTAGTGGGGTCATAAAATCTCAAAAGAAGGTTTATTAGGGTTGTTTTTCCTGCCCCGGTTGCTCCTACAAAAGCAACCGATTCGTTGGATTCGACAATAAAGGATATATTATTAATAACTTTTTCGTTATCTTTATATTCGAAAGATACATTTCTAAATTCGACTCTCCCTTCTATATTATGGGGATATCTGGGATGGTAAGGGGAATATATTTTATCATTTTCCTCAAAAAGAAGGAATATTCGTTCAGAAGAAGCCATAGCTGATTGTAATATATTATATCTTTCTGAGAAATCAAAGATTGGTCTAAAAAACATATGAATATAAGATATAAAAGCAATGAGCACCCCAATAGAAATTTCTCCCCCTAATACAGCTTTCCCACCGAAATATATTATCGTACCGAGGGTAATATAGGATAAAACATCAATGAGCGGCCGGAATATGGAAAATATTAATAGTTGATGCATGTTGGCATTATAATAACTTATACCAATTTTGTTAAAATCACCCTCGAATCTACTTTCTTGATTGAAAGTCTGAATAAGCAAAATTCCCGATATTGATTCTGATAAAAAGCTATTCACTTTGGCAAGGGCAATCCTTACTTTTCCATATGCCTCTCGAGCATATTTTTGGAACAAAAAGAGGATAATAATGATTATTGGCACAAGAATAAGTATTGCCAGGCCTAATTGAATAGATAACATAAAAATAACGACCAGGACGCCCATAACTGTAATAATATCCTTGACAGAATAAACCAATACATCGGTAAACAATTCTCTCAAAGCGTTAACATCATTAGTTAGTCTGGTTACTAATCTCCCAATGGGATTACTATTAAAAAAGTTTAGAGAAAGAGAGGTTACATGTTTTAACAAACCACTTCTCAAATCGTACATCATCTTTTCACTGACCAAAGCCATCATAATTACTTGAAAGTAATTAAACACAAAAGATAACAGAAGAAGCCCCACATACAACAAGGCAAATAGCTTAACCATTTTAAAATCATTATATCTTAGTGTTTTTATGTGCTCACGAGGTATTTTTTGAATTTCGGAATGAGGGATAAAAATACCTTTCTCTGTATCAATAATATTAAGTTGATACTGTTTTAATTTACTTAACTCTTCTTTATCTTTAACCATTAAATATTTCTCTGGCAGAATAAGCGAGTCCTTTTGTAACTCAAGGGATTCATCTTTGCTGAGCAGATTTGAGGGTAAAAAAATAAAATTATCCGTCCTCACCTGGTAGGCTTTATATTTACTGGTTATTTCTATCGATAGATCATTTAGTAATATTTTCTGATAACTTCTTTCGATATAATTATCCACCACAGTCTTGGTTATCAAAGGAAGCACGATTTGTATGCCGCTAATAATTAGAATAAGCAAGAAGATTATTATAATTTTCTGCCAATAGGGCTTTCCATATTGCCACAATTTTGAAAATATTTTTTTATCTAAACCAGAATATAATTTTTCTTCTTTCATCTTTATTCTTCCAGTTTTTGTATTTTATAAATACTTTTATATATTTCAGATTTTTTGATCAGTTCTCGATGGGTGCCACGGCTTTCAATTATACCTTTATCCAGCACAAATATTTTATCTGCTTTAATAAATGAAGATATGCGATGCGAAATAATTATAGTAGTAATACCTTGGGAATAATTTTCTAAATTTTTAATAATTTCCTTTTCTGTATTAGTATCCACAGCACTTAAAGCATCATCGAGAATAAGAATTTGAGGTCTTCTAATAATTGCCCGGGCTATACACAATCTCTGTTTCTGACCTCCGGATAAAGTTACGCCCTTTTCCCCTACCACTGTTTTGTACTCATCTTTTAATTCCATTATATTTTTATGTACCGAAGCAACCTTGCAAGCCTCTATTATCTCCTCTAAAGTGGCATCAGGCTTACCAAATCTAACGTTATTCTCAATTGTATCTAAGAAGAGAAAAGAATCTTGAGGGATATAGCCCATGCTGTCCCGTACTGCTGATATGGTTATCTTCTTATAATTTATAGAATCATAAAAGATTTTTCCTTTCTGAGGTTCAATAATTCTTAAAATTAACCTTGCTATAGCGCTTTTCCCGGAACCTATCCCCCCACATATTCCTACATACTCACCCTGTTTTATGTCCATATTTATTTCATTTAAAATATTCTGGTCTTCATAAGAGAAACAAACATTCTCCAATCTTATATCCCCTCTTAAAAGGTGACTCTCTGCTTTGGGCTCATTATAAATATCTGGCTTTTCCTCAAGAAAATCGAGTATACGTTTATAAGAAGCATTACCCCTCTGAAATATATTGATCACCATCCCTATAGCCATCATAGGCCAGGTAATAATCCCCAGATATGAAAAAAATGCAACTAATTCACCAGTAGTTAACTCATTAAGTATAACCTGTTGACCGCCTACCCAGAGTATTATTACCATCCCTATTTCAGAAAATAGAAATATCAAGGGGAACATAGTCCCCCAAATCTTGATAAGAGAAATATTCTTTTCCAGATAATCCTGGCTTAATTTATTAAAGTTTCCGGATTCGAGTTCTTCTTGTTGAAATGCTTGAATAATTTTTATTCCTGATATGATCTCTCGTACTTTTTCTGTCATAGAGGAGAATGATTCTTGAACACTTTTAAATCTTCTAAACAATAATTTTACAAAGAATAATGATATAAGTGAAATTATGGGAAAAGGAATCAGGGCATAAAGGGTAAGTCTAACGTTTATAAATAACATAAATATCAATGTGGCTAAAAAAAGAAAGACAGCATCAAAACCGGCAATTATTCCGAAAGAACAAGCCTGTCTTATTGCACTCATATCATTGGTCATATGAGCCATTATATCTCCGGTCTTTATTCTGCCAAAAAAAGAATTAGACAGTAAAAGAAGATGCTCAAATAATCTGTTTTTAAAATCTAATTCAATAAAATGGGACATTCCGATAATTATCATTCGCCA
>JAHIPR010000233.1 GCA_018903015.1 bacterium | reverse complement strand
GATTTTGCCGTTTGGGCTAGTTGGTTTCCTGGCAAAAGTTTCTAAAGTACTTGCAGATGAAAAAATACCAATATTTGCCATTTCCGCTTATTCTGCTGCCCCAGGAATTGCAGGAATTAAAAACACTTGGAAAATAAGTTCCAAGATTTAAAAAAGACAAAAAATCCCGCTAACATTAAATAAAAAAAAGGTCGAAAAAATTCTTAATTCAGTATATAATATTAAGCATAAAGAAGCTAAAAGTAGTATAACCGAACCAGAATCCTCTATACCACCAATATGGAAAGATAACTGACCTGGGTTCGGGAATAAACAAGATAAGCGAAAGTTTAAAAAAGAAAGGAGATGTCTAACATGAATACCTTAGGTTGGATGATAAGTGCGATTGTATGTATCTACATTGCTGTATGCTTTGGCAAGATAGCAGCCAAGCACGGTAAGAACCCGATTCTTTTTGGGATACTATCTATCATTTCGCCGATAAACCTGATTATTTTAGGTTACTGGGCATTCTCAGATTTTGAAAGCCAGAAAAAGGTGTGAGTGTTCGCAAGGGCGGAGAAATGGGAATTGCCGGTGATTGTCATTAAGAATCCTTGATTCCGTGAGTGTCAGGGGATGGGAAATAATAGGAAATAATAGGGACAGCTATTTTCATGAAGTAAAAATAATTAAAAAGAACTGTTTCCTTTAAAAGGTGCATTTTTATTTTCCACCCTAGGTGCATTTTAGTTTACCATTTCCAGTTGTTTGCCCATTGTTTTCACCTATAAGCACTATAATTTGTTGTGGCCTTATCTGTCGTGTTTACTGGGGTAAATTAAAGTCAGCAAGATTGACTTTGTAGTTAAAATATACTACAGTTGTATTAGTGAAAGAATGAAAAAATATGTGATATTTTAAATTTATATTTTGATTTTAAGAGAAAATAAAAATAAAGTCTATTTATTTTTAAAATTGATATTTAAAGAGGTGTAAAAATGGACAAACACACTTTTACTGCAGTTCTTCATAAAGAAGAAGAATTTTATGTTGCAGAATGTCCTGAAGTAGGGACTGTTAGCCAAGGACATACAGTTGAAGAAGCAATTGCTAATTTAAAAGAATCGACCGAACTATATCTTGAAGAATTTCCCTTACCTAATATTAGTCGTTCAATTTTAACTACTTTTGAGGTTGCTAATGTCTAAACTAACAAGGATGTCTGGTAAAGAGGCTGTAAGTACATTAAGGAAGGAAGTGGGGTCAGGCTTCACAGCTTCACATTGCCGGAATGACACCCAAATAATACCTAAAAATTATTATTATGCAATGCAACCATAAAATTATTTATGGTAGAGAATTACATAGAGGGATAATCATTTACTTTAAAACAGTATTTCTTATATTTCTGATCCATTTTAACTCTTCTTCTCGGGATAATCTTTTATCTTCTTCTGGCTTCTTTTTAAGAGTTGTTTTATCTGGTTTAACTATTTTACTTTCTGGTTGCACTTCTTCTGTTTCCATTATTTTTTCTTCCTCATCATTTTCTTCTCTATATAATTCCAGATTAAGATAATTAGCTTGTAGGGCAGTAATTAGCCAGCCGGCAGGATTTACTACATTTCTCTTTATCTGGAGAAGGTCTAATTTCTCCTCAATATCTTCTAAGGAATAATTTAAAATTATATTATCAATCGATTTTTTATCCAGATTTAATTTTTCCAATTCTTCTTTTATCCTTTCTGTTTTTATAGATTTTTTATTATCAGTAACTATTTTCTTGGGATTATCTTGATTGGAGGAAGGAGATTCTTCTGATATTCCGGAGATTACTTTTTCTTTCCATAGTTTTTACCTTCCTTTGAATAGTTTTTGGTTTGTACAAGTTTCGGGTTGCAAGTTGCAAGTTACAAGTTGAGATTGCTTCCCCTGCTTTCGCTGGGGCAGGCTTGCTTCTCTCCTCCAATGACAGAAAATATTTACTCCTCTACTTATAAAGAGCAAAAAGGAGGTAAAAATACAAAAGATTGGGAAAAAAATTTAAAAAAAAATCTAAAAGCAGTAGCAGCAGGGGAAAAATTACACCCTAATGTTGTTATTATTATATTATTATTGTTCTTGTTTGTTGTTGTTAGTGTGGAAAAATTCCACCAGGGGTAGTGGAGAATTTCCAGTAGGGTAGTGGAAATTTTCCACAAGGGGATAGGGGAATTTATGAAAGAATAATTGACAAGATTTTTTATATTGATATAATAATAGTATAACAAAAGTATAATAAATGTTATACAAAGGAGATAAATATGTCAAAATTAAGATTGACAGTTACTATTCCACATGAAGAGTATGAAAGAATAGAAGAAGAAAAAAAGAAGAAGG
>JAHIPR010000232.1 GCA_018903015.1 bacterium | reverse complement strand
ATGTTTGGCAGCTTGCGCAATATGATAGGGTTCCTCCGGGTCTAAGGGGAGGGGTTTCCCTTTTTCTACAGCACAAAATTTACAGTTTCGCGTACAGATATTCCCCAATATCATAAAAGTAGCCGTTCCTTTTTTAAAACACTCGCCTCGATTAGGACACAGGGCACTATCACAAACTGTATGTAAATTTAGTTCTTTTAATAATGAATCCATCCGCTCTAAAACTTTTTGGTCGGGCAATTTTCTTCGCAACCAATAAAGATGTCCTTTTTTATCAGTCATTTTTAACTCCCTGATATAAATTTAGATAAAATTCTTTAATCGTTCGGAGCATTTCTTCATTATTTGTTTTTTTTCTTAATTCAAACATAAATACCCCTTGGTAATTAACTTCTTTTAAGCCCTTTATAAGTCCTTTCCAATCTATATTGCCTTCAAAAGGCTGAGAATGGTCATCACTCTTTCCGAAATTATCATGGATATGTAAGTGACATAAATAATTTTTCATTTCCGGTAAACACTCCACAACTTCACTATGATTATAAAGAGAAGAAGTTATGTTACAATGTCCGGTATCCAGGCAAATTCCCAGATTTTTTGAATTAAAATTTCTTACTATCTCTAGAATCTCGGGTATGCTGTCACCGGTCTTTCCGGGTAAAGTATTCTCTAAAGCAATTTTAATCCCCCAACGTTCACAAAATTTTAATATTTCCTCTAAGCTTTGCTCACTCTTTTCTCGACGCGCTTTCCTCATTTTCTCATCTTCAATTTCACTTCCCGGATGAACTACTAAAATCTCTCCTCCCAATCTCAGTAAAGCAAGGGCTGTTTTTTCCACTTCCCGGACAGACCATACCCGATCATATTCCTCAATCAGGGAAATATCTACACCATTAGTAGGCATATGCATTGATATTACTTCTATCTCATTTTTTTTAAATTCTTTAGACATCTCATCCAGATATTTGGGGTCCTGATAATCGAAATGTCCTTCTTTTGGTTTTACTTCAATATATCTTATTCCTGCCTCTTTAAGTAGAGGCAATTTTGATTTTAACTGATAATCCTCAAGCGGCATAGTTGATATTCCAAAATTCATTTTTTATCCTCTCTTCTTCTATTTATAGGAAACCCCCTTTAATTCTTCAATATATTTTTGGGCGGCGAAGGCAGCGGTAGCTCCTTCTCCACAAGCAGTAACTACCTGTCTTAAGATTTTTTTTCTAACATCTCCACAGGCATAGATACCTTCTTGTGAGGTCATCATATTATCATCAGTCAAAATATAACCCCTTTTGTCTAATTTCACTAACTCTTTTAAAAATTTTGAATTGGGAATATTCCCCACAAAAACAAAAACACCCTGACAGGAGATTTCCTTTTCTTCCTCTGTTTTTTTGTTTTGAATCAAAACACCTTCTACTTTTTCCTTGCCTAATATTTTTGTTACCACTGAATCCCAGGCAAAATTTATTTTCTTATTAGCAACAACTCTTTCCTGTAATATCTTAGTTGCTCTTAATCTATCACGACGGTGAATAATAGTTACTTCTCGAACAAACTTAGTTAAATATAAAGCTTCTTCAATTGCCGTATCCCCTCCTCCAATCACTACTATCTTTTGGTCCTTAAAAAATGGGGCATCACAGGTGGCACAATAAGAGACTCCTCTCCCCCTTAATTCTTCTTCTCCGGGGATACCCAATTTACTCGCTTCTGCTCCGGAAGCCAGAATAATAGCTAAAGTATTATATTCTTGATTATTGATTTTTACTATTTTTACCTTATCTTCTTTACCTTCTTTCATTCTAACTTCTGCTGCTTCCCCATATTCTATCTTGAGACCAAATCGGACAGCCTGCTCCTCCATTTTTTGCATTAATTCTGGGCCACCTATCCCTTCAGGAAATCCGGGATAGTTCTCTATAATTTCGGTGAGTACTGCCTGCCCGCCAGGCATAGCTTTTTCAATTAATAAAGTATCCATTCTGGCTCGACTAAGATAGATTCCTGCAGTTAAGCCTGCAGGCCCACCTCCAATTATTATGGCATCGTATATTTTTTCTTCTTTTGTCTCTTTTTTATCATTTGGTTTTGCCTGAGTTAAAACTTCTGACACGAGAAAATCACCTCCATAAAAATAGTCGTTAGTAGGATAGGCGAGACACCTGTCCTACGGTTATTAGCGGGTTCGATAAATCGAACCCCTACATCGGACTTCTGGCTCCTTTTCTTCACGAGATACGAAATACGATATACGAGATACTATTTTGATTTCTGTTTTATTTTTATCTCAATATCCCCCTTGATAAAGCCTTTCAGGGGAGACAAAAGTCCGGTAATAGTGTTCTTTACAATTCTAGTTATAAAGGGATTCATCGAGATTATCTTCCCATCTACTTTTACCAAAGTTGAAGGTTCTAAAGAAGGACAATCATCGAGAGTTTTATTTCCTCTAACAATCTCCCGAGCTAAACCATAACAATCTTGATATCCACATTCCCCGCAATTCAAGTTAGGTAATTTAAATGATTTATTAATGGCTATTTCTGCTATCTTTTTTATATCCTTATCATTTAAAATATTAAAGTCGTAAAGCTTCGGGTTTACCTCCTTAGAAATAAAACCAGCTGTACAAAGCTGTAATCCATCAAATAATTCAGCCTTTTCACTTTCCTCTCTTAAGCACACAATTTTAGGAAAAGTTTTTTCCTTTTTAAAACCTTCTATTAAGATAATGTCAGCTTCAAAATACTTTATAATCTCTTCTAAATTCTTTTTGTTCTTTAAAAATATTACTGACTCTTCAGGAGTAATTGCCGCTACCTGGGTTAGGCTTTCTTTGTATTTTGAAGTATCCGAATTGACCAGGTCAAGGTCTTCGTTAATATGTTTTACTACTGCTACTTTATAACCTCTTTTCGTTAATTCATCAGACAGTTTTAGTGCCAAAGTAGTTTTACCACTTTTCTTATATCCTGTTATACCAATAACCATCATTAACCATTACCTCTTTTTATTAATTATTTTACCACATTCACCATCATCCAGGCAGAGATTAGAAAAAGAAATATAGCATAAATTTTTTTTAATAAAATTTTATCTACTTTTAT
>JAHIPR010000231.1 GCA_018903015.1 bacterium | reverse complement strand
TTACTTTCGAACAGAGATCATAATTTATTTGTAGTAGGTGATCCTGATCAGAGTATCTATAAATTCAGAGGAGCTGACTTAAGCAATATTTTAAGATTTGAACAGGATTTTCCTCACAGCAGAATAATTAAATTAGAACAGAATTATCGCTCTACTAAAGTTATATTAGAAGGAGCAACAAATCTGATAAAACACAATAGAAACCGGAAAGAAAAAGAGCTCTGGACCGATAAGAAGGGTGGAGAAAAGATAAGGTGTTTTGAGGCAGCCAGTGCCCTGGACGAGGCGTTATTTGTCAGTCAAGAGATTATAAAATTAAACAAAGAAGAAGATAAAGCTTTTAAAAATTTCGCCATTTTATATCGGACTAATGCCCAATCGAGAGCATTTGAAGAGATATTTAATAAACAGGGTATTCCTTTTCGTGTAGTAGGAGGATTAAGATTTTACGAGAGAAAGGAAGTAAAAGATATTCTGGCTTATCTGCGTTTTATTCATGATCAAAAAGATGGAGTAAGTTTTTTAAGAATTATCAATAATGCTAAATTAGGTATAGGTAAGATCACTTTAAGCAAAATAGTAGAATTTGCCCAAAAAAATAATTTAAATTTTCACCAGGCTTTAAAACAGGGATTAAGGGTAATAAAAATATCCGCAGACAGGAAAGAAGCAATAAATAAATTTACTTCCCTGATTGATGAGCTTAATGAAAAGAAAAAAGAAATCAAGGGGAGCGAACTGCTCATAGAATTAATAAAAAAAATCAATTATTATGAAGAACTAAAAAAAGAAGGGGAATTCAAAGCTCAAAGCAAAATCGAAAATATAAAGGAATTGATCCTGGCAGTACAAGAGTTTGAAGAGAACAACGAAGATAAATCTTTAACTGCCTTCTTAGAGTATGTTGCATTAATTACAGATATCGATCTTTACAAAGGAGAAGAGGATGTAGTTACAGTTATGACCCTGCATAGTGCCAAGGGTTTAGAATTCCCGGTGGTTTTTATTACCGGGTTTGAGGAAGGTATATTCCCTCATTCTCGTTCCCTGAATAGTGGGGAGGAATTAGAAGAAGAAAGAAGGTTGTGTTATGTGGGGATGACCAGGGCTAAAGAAAGGCTATATTTGACTTATGCCTGGAGAAGAAATTTGAATGGTAATACCTTATTCAACAGTGTTTCACGATTTATTTCTGAGATTCCAAAACATCTTAAAGAAGAAGCAGATATAGAAAAAGAAGAAGAAATTCCTTCACTTGATAATAGAAGAGAAAAAATTGAGGTAGCAGTGGGAGATAAGATAAGGCATGTGGATTGGGGAATAGGGACTATATTAAATAAAATAGATACTGAAAATGATATTTTTATAACTGTGGATTTTGGAAGAGTGGGATTAAAAAAGTTATCAATTAATTACGCACCCTTGGAAAAATTATAGCGTGTAGCGTACAGCGTTTAGCGTATAGGATAAATCATTCAATATTAAACTAAAAATTTAAAGCGAAAAGCGCAAAACCATAATTAAAAATTAAAAACTTTTCTATATAGAAATGTGTTTGAGGTAGGGGGCGGATTTATCCGCCCCGTGTGATTTGGTAATTTTTTAGCGGGTTTGATGAATAAAACCCCTACTTTCTATACGCTAAACGCTGTACGCTCTACGCTATTCTTCTTATTTTAATGCTTCTTCATTTATTTCGATTTCTACTTTACCCTTTAGTTCTTCTAAGAGATTATCAAAAGCTTCTTTTTGCTTGGTAGGAAGTAAGGTTTGAATGATTTCTTCTTTAACCTCTTCAAGAGCTTTAACGGTTTCTGGTTTTTTCTCAGTAATTTTTAAAATATGGAAACCGAAATCAGTTTTAACTACTTCGCTCAATTCTTCTACCTCTAAGGCAAAGACTACCTCTTCAATTTCTGGAATTACTGTACCTTTAGTCAAGAATCCCAAATCTCCACCCTGGGCAGCACTGGGGCCGGTAGATTTTTCTTTGGCAATTTCGCTAAAATCTCCTCCTGCCTTCAATTGTTCCAGAATAGCTTGAGCCTCTTCTTCACTCTCTAATAAAATATTATATAAATGGATTTGTTCTTTTTCGGTGAAACTACCCTTGTTTTGTTCATAGTATTCCGAAACCTCTTCGTCATTAACATTTACTTTATCTAATATTTCTCTTTCTATTAGGACCTGAACCAATATTTGTTCGGTCATTTTTTTAATCTGTTCTAATACATCATTATCTTCTTCTAAGCCCATATTTTTTGCTTCTTGAATCAGAAGTTTTTCAGAAATCACTTGGTCAAGCACCATACTTTTATCAAGTTGTAGTTTGTACTCCTCCGGAACCTCTTCCCATAATTGATTAAACTCACCCAGTGTAATAGTTTGTCCCAC
>JAHIPR010000230.1 GCA_018903015.1 bacterium | reverse complement strand
CTTACCATGAAGATAAAGTGCTAATAAATTTTGAAAAACCCCAAAGAGCGATTACCCCGGGACAATCGGCAGTGTTTTACCAGGGAGATGTAGTAATAGGAGGAGGGATAATAGAAGGATAAAAAAATTAGTCGTTAGCGAATAAACCTAGCGTAGAGCGTACAGCGTTTAGCGTATAGAATCAGTAATGAGTAATAAGTAATAAGAAAAGAGTTAGATAGTTAGATTGTTAAAATCGTCGTTTATTATGGTAAAAGCCAGAGGTAGGGGCAGACCTTGTGTCTGCCCTATTTGTATCTTACGACCTTATCTTTCTTCTTCTTCTTCTTTCTCTTTTTTCTTCACTATACGCTCCACGCTCTTCTTCGCTATATACTAAATACTGTTTTTCTACCCGCTACCCGCTCTACGCTAATCCGCGAGAAGTGCTTTCTCAGCAGAAAAAACCAAGAACGGTAATATTGTAAAGTCATTCATTTATTTTCCAATAAAAGTTGATAGTGAAAAAAAGTTGTGTTATACTACGTGTATACAAAAATGTATACAGGAGATTTTAAGGATGCAATTTATTCGAATTGGCGAGAAAGTTATAAGTAAAGAAAAATTGAATAAAGAAATAAATAAAATTTTAGAATTGCGTACTAAAGGTGTGACTCAGGAAGGAGTAGCCCGCAAATTAGGAGTTGAACGAACTTTTGTCTCCAGGCTAGAAAGTTTAGGAGAGATAAGAAAAGGTAATAAGATTGCCTTAATAGGTTTTCCTATCAAGAACAAAGAAGAGATAACTCTTTTAGCAGAAAAGTTGGGGATTGAATATGTTTTGCTTTTAACCCAAGAGGAACGCTTTGAGTTTATAGAGAAAAAGGGGAAAAACGAATTATTTGATGAGGTCATGAAAATAATTGTCAACTTAGCAGATTTTGATTTGATTATTTTCCTGGGTTCAGATATGAGAGTACCTATAGTAGAGAAAATATTCAGTGTTCAGGTGATTGGTATAGTTATCGGTCATTCGCCTATTAAAGAGAGTAAATATGTTAATCCTGAAAAGATCATAGAAATAGTAAAACAGATTAAAAATTAATGTAAATTCCAAAGAAGAGGAGGATTTAAGAATGAAGAAAGTTTTAGGGGTTAGTCTGGGTTCTTCCACCAGAGACCATAAAGTCGCGGTCGAGGTCTTAGGAGAGAAAATCGAAATCGAAAGAAGAGGAACTGATGGCGATGTTAAAAAGATGATGCAAATATTCCAAGAGAATGATGGGAAGGTAGATGTCTTCAGTTTGGGAGGGACAGATTTATATTTGTATTCCGGGCCCCAAGGGAAAAGATATACCATAAAAGAATCTGAAAAAATTATTAGAGTTATCAAAAAGACTCCCATTGTAGATGGTACCGGGATAAAATATGTATTAGAAAAGAGCGTAGTAAAATATATCGATACTCAAACTGATATTCCTTTAAAGGGGAAAAAGGCTTTAGTCACTATCACGGTGGATAGATTTGGAATGGCAGAGGGACTGATAGAGGCTGGATGTGAAATGACCTTTGGGGATTTAATATTTAGTTTAAATATTCCTATCCCGCTTCATTCTTTTCGAAGTATTGAAATTTTTGCTCGATTGCTTTTGCCAATATTAATATATGTCCCTATAAAATATTTATATCCTACAGGTGAAAAGCAGGAGAAATCTAATTTAAAATACGTTAAATATTTTTATGATGCCGATATAATTGCTGGTGACTACTTAGCTATAAGCCAGTATATGCCCCAGGATATGGAGGGGAAGATTGTTATAACCAATACCGTTACCAGCTTTAATGTAGAAGATCTTAAAAAAAGAGGGGTGAGTTATTTAATTACTACTACTCCTGAATTTAACGGAAGGTCTTTTGGAACCAATGTATTTCAAGCTACTTTGGTAGCAATATCCGGGAAATCTCCGGAAGAATTACAACCAGAAGATTATTTAAAATTAATAGAAAAAACTGGCTTTAAGCCAAGGATAGAGAAGTTAAATTAAGCAAAAATTTAATGCTAAAGAGGAGGAAGAGAAATGGTGATTCCATTAGAAGAAAAAATAAATGAACTGAACCAAAGACTAAAAAAAATGAAAGATGAAAAACAGTATTTTTACTTAAAAAGCATAGATGGAGCTTCTGGAGCAAAAGTAACTATCGATGGAAGAGAGATGACAATGTTTGCTTCTTATAATTATTTGGGATTGATTACTCATCCCAAAATAAAAAAAGCGGCCATCGATGCCATTGAAAAATATGGGACCGGTGCTGCGGGAGTTAGGTTATTGGCTGGTACTACTAAGATACACGAAAAATTGGAAGCAAGGATTGCAAAATTCAAAGGGGCAGAAGATGCGGTTACTTACAGCAGTGGATATGTAACTAATTTGGCAGCCATAACTACTCTTTGTCAGAGAGGGGATTTGGTTGTAATTGATAAATTGGATCATGCCAGTATAATTGATGGTTGTATGCTTTCTGGGGCGACTCACAGATCATACTTGCATAATGATATGGAAAGCCTGGAAAGAATTTTAGTAAATTCTGGAAAATATACTAATAAATTAATTATAGTTGATGCGGTATATAGTATGGATGGAGATGTAGCTAATTTGCCCGAGATATCCCGGCTAGCTAAAAAGTACAATACCAAAGTAATGGTAGATGAAGCTCACTCTATCGGGGTGTTAGGGAAGACCGGTCATGGCATAGAAGAACATTTTGGCCTTAAAGGTGTGGTAGATATCCACATGGGGACACTAAGCAAAACTATTCCTAGTATTGGGGGTTATTTGGCAGGTGATAAAGATTTAATTACTTATTTAAAGCACAATTCAAGACCATTTATATTTTCAGCAAGTCTCCCTCCTGTAGCAGCTGCTACTGCTATAGCTTGTTTGGAGGTTATTGAAGATGAACCTGAGCGTGTAACAAATTTACAGAAAAATATCAAACAATTTAAAGATGGGTTAAATTCTATGGGCTATAATACCATGAACAGTACTACCAGTATCGTTCCTATATTAATCGGTGAAGAGGAAGAAACTTTAAAATTGTGTAAAATAGTTAATGATGAAGGAATATTTATCTGTCCCATCCTTTTCCCGGCAATTCCTAAGGGAACCAATAGATTAAGAGCCCATGTTCAGGCAACTCATACTTCTGAGGATATTGATAAAGCTCTGGATATCTTTGAAAGGGCCGGGAGAAAATTAGGGTTGATTACCTAATAACGAATTTATTTGACAAAAAAATACAGATATCTTATAATCTCTATTAAAGATTATTGCATAATATAAGCACTATTATCTATCAGAAAAAATAATAGTGCTTATATTTAATTTTTTAAGAGGAAATATTTGTTGTTTTACTATTTAAATATAACAATTTTAGTGAGGAGAGATATTTATGACACCTGAAAGGAAAGTAATGCTAACTGAAGAAGGCTTGGAAAAGGTTCAAGAAGAACTTCATTATCTTAAAAGGGTAAAAAGAACAGAGATTGCTGAAAAAATTAGAAATGCTGTAACCTTTGGAGAGATTGCCGAGAATGCAGAATATAACTCCGTTAAAAACGAACAAGCCTTTATAGAAGGAAGAATTTTGGCCTTAGAAAGAATTATCGAAAATTATGAATTGATAGATAAAGAAGAAAATCCGGATTGTGTATTGCTAGGATCAGAAGTGTTAATTAAAGACATGAAAAGTAAAAAAGAGTGTAAATATACTATTTTGGATTATGTGGAATCTGAACCTGATTGTGGGAAGATATCCATTTCTTCTCCTATCGGAAGGGCTCTTTTGGGAAAAAAGAAGGGTGATTTAGTAGAAGTTAGAGTCCCGGCAGGGCAGGTTAAATATAAAATTTTAGATATTAAATAGTGTATGCATTAATCCAGCAACCCAAATAGTTATTAATTGGAATAATGAACAAAGTTATTAAAAAATTAAAATATAACGATGCTTTGTTCATTATTTATTTCTAAACCTTTTAGCAAGATAAGCTAATTATAAATATAACCGATATTTAAATTACCCCAGAAGATTTATCAGACAGCAAGATCATAATAATTTTGGTATTATATTATGATATTTTTCATACAAAATATTTAGCAATAAGAGTAAAAAGAGGTGGAGCGGGTGAAAATAAAAAAAAGTACAACAGAAATTATATCTAACAAACGGGAAGAAATAGAAGAATT
>JAHIPR010000229.1 GCA_018903015.1 bacterium | reverse complement strand
CATCGTGCCTCTACATATTATACATTATTATGTTCTTAACGAGATACGATTCACAAGATACGAAATACGAATTCGGCTTCTTTTTTCTATTTTCTTAACCAGGTAACCAGGTAACTAACCGATTAACTAATTATATACTCGATAATCATTTATATAACCTTAAAAACCCGGCCTAAAATAAATCCTACTAATATTCCGACAAGAAAAACAGTAGTTAACACCCGGGCATTGGCTACTTGTTTATACCCCTTAATTCTAATTAATGTCAAAGCAACCAGATAAGCTACCCCATTTATAGTAATAAAGAAGGGCCAGACTATTACTTTAGCTACAATCGGCCCTATATAGGGAATTGATTGGATAATAAATATAGCTTGAGAAAAAACTTGTCTGGCTACCTCCATAAAAATGCCCAATAAGGCTACAATTGCCGTACTTAATATTTTATCAACCCCAAAATAAGTTAGTACATAAAAAACCGATATCATTATTAATACGGTTATAGCAATTTCTAAATCTTCTTTAAACTTTGGTTTCTTCAGTTTTGGCTTAAAATCTTTACTCACCTTATAAAATCCTTCTAAATCTTATACATTAATATATTAATTTAGACATTGTTTATTTTGCTTCTGATTAGGATTTATCGCTTTCTGTAGATTGCTCGGCAGCTTCTTCTCTTTTCTCTTCTGCTCTTTCTTTAACAGAACTTATGCCTATTATTACCGCAAATATTCCACCAATCAATAAAATAAAAGGCACCAATGCTGCTAAAGCTTTTAGAAACAATAACCACCATTTGATTAATCCTAATACCCCTAAAATTATAGCTGCTATTCCTCCCAAAATAATCCACATTTTGCTTCCCCCTTTCCAAAATACATTTAAAAATTTATTCCTATTTATCGCACCTTAATAAATTATAATATAAAAACCAATGAAATGAAAAATATTTTTTAATCTTGCTTTCTCTTTATAATTTTTCTTTCCTGATATAATTCATGATTATTAAAGTAAATCCTCTATTTTTTATTATTTAATTGGAAGTTTTTACTATCCCCTGATACCGAAAGAATTGAATTCTCCTCCGTATTCTTCCCATTCTACGTCTACTTTTTCTACAATTGCACTCCCCGGTCCTCGATAGCACCAATCTATTAGTTCTTTAACTCTATCTTCTTCCCCTTCTATAACTATCTCTACCTTACCATCCCAACAATTCCTAACCCATCCCTTTATTTCTAAACTTTGGGCAATATCCTGGGTATAATAACGAAAAGCTACTCCCTGTACTCTTCCAGAAATTAGAAGATGGGCTCTTACTTTTTTTCCATCTTTATTCATACTTAATAGTATCCTTATCCAAAACTATTTTATTCCTATCCCCATTTTACTCCAAAACGAAAAAATTAAAAGAACAAATTTATATTTTTAATTTCTCTCACCTTTGAGAGTACACCACTTTATAAATAGGGAAGATTAAGATATAATAATTTACATAAAGTAAAGCGATATAAAGAGGTGAGAGTTAATTTTAAATTTAATTTTATTTCTTCTAACTATAATTTCTTGTTTTTTTGTAGGTGGTATTTGGTATGCCCTATTTTTAATCACTATTCTACTTGCTCACGAACTAGGACATTTTTTTATTAGCAGAAGATACGGGGTAGAAGTCACTCTACCTTTTTTTATTCCTTTTCCCCTATCTCCTTTTGGTACTTTAGGGGCAGTTATCAAAATGAAAGGGATTATGCCTGATCGCAAAGCTTTATTTGACATCGGGATAGCTGGACCTTTTGTAGGTTTGGTCCTCACTATTCCTACTATAATAATCGGGCTTAAATTATCAGAAATAGCAGTAATTTCAGAAATCGAAGGACCGGTTATGCCTCTGGGAAGCTCCATACTGTTCTCATTTATAGAAAAAATAATGTTCGGGTATCTTCCCGAAGGCCAGGATATAATCCTGCATCCTATAGCTTATGCGGGCTGGGTGGGATTGTTTGTAACTGCTTTAAATCTCCTTCCGGTTGGACAGTTAGATGGCGGACATATAATTTATTCCTTGTTCGGTAAAAATAGCAAAATTGCTTATTATATAACCTTGGGTATTTTAGGCCTTATCTGTATATTCGTTAACCCAGCGTGGACCTTATTATTTGTCTTACTTCTTATATTTGGATTTAATCATCCTCCACCATTAGATGATTTCACTCCTTTAAACAAAAGAAGAAAAATATTGGGAATCTGCGCCTTAATTTTCTGTGTCCTATCTTTTACTCCCGTACCTTTTCAAATATAATAAAAAATCGATTTATATTTATAATATTTATAATTTACTGAAATAAATAAATTTTACCTTAACTCTTTCATAAAAACTGATAAAAGCTTGACAATTATAACCGTGCATGGTAAGATTTTTTCAAAATTAAATATTATATTGGGAGTATACCTAGGGTTCCGTTTTTTGAAAAAGTCTGGACCGAGCGGTATAAAGCATTTATTTATAAATGCCACACTTTTAGGAAAAAAGCCTGAAGGATAGGTTCCATAAATTTGAACCAAACCTTTGGGCTATTTTTGAATAAAGGTCGAAGTACAAATATATACATGATAATATCGATCCCATATCAAAATCTTTTAATTAAAAAGGAGGGATGACAATCCAATAAACTTAATATAATCGTAGGTTTTGTTTGAATTTGTAAAATTTAATTAAAATAAACTTATTAAAAGGAGATCTAAAAATGAATAAGAAATTGTTGATTTTATTAATTTTAGTATGTTTTTTATTTTCTGTTTCAGTCGCCTCGGCAAAAATTGTTAGAATTGGTGGAGTCGCTCCCCTGACAGGGGGGGCAGCTACTTATGGAGCTTCTACTAAAAATGGTTGTTTATTAGCCTTTAAAGCAGTAAATGCTGAGGGCGGAATTGACATCGGAGGAACAAAATATTTAATCAATTACATTTTTGAAGATGACCAAGGTTCTCCCGAAGTAGCAGCCAATGCATTTCGTAAACTTATAGACCAAGATGAAGTAGTTGCTATCCTTGGCTCGGTAATGAGTAAGTGTACTTTAGCTGGTGCCCCTATTGCTCAAGATGCTGGCGTCCCAGTTATTAGTCCAACTTCTACTGCAGTCCAAGTTACTCTTACTGGCGACTATATTTTCCGAGCCTGTTTTCTTGATCCCTTCCAGGGTGCTGTAGTAGCGACTTTTAGTACCAATGATTTAAAAGCAAAAACCGCAGCAGTTATCTTTGATAATGCTAATGACTATACTAAGGGATTAGCTGAAGCCTTTAGAGAAAGTTTTGAAAAATTAGGCGGTAAAGTAGTGGCGTACGAATCTTTTACTGATGAAGATAAAACTACTGATTTCTCTGCCCAATTAACCAATATTAAATCTGCTAATCCGGATGTAATCTTTTTAGATGCATATTATTCTGCTGCCGCTTTAATGGCTAAACAGGCCCGAGGTTTAGGAATAACCGTTCCTTTTGTCGGAGCAGATGGATGGGATTCAGCAGAATTTCCTAAATTAGGTGGAGAGGCAGTAGAAGGTGGGTATTTCTGCAATCATTATTCGCCTGAAGACCCTAGACCAATTGTGCAGAACTTTGTAAAAAAATACGCAGAAACTTATGGACAAACTCCTGATGCCTTAGCGACTTTAGCCTACGATGCAGCCTTAATTTTAATTGATTCTCTACAAAGAGCCGGTTCTACAGATGGCGCAGCAATTAGAGATGCTATCTTTGCAACTAATTTAGAGTGCGTTTCAGGTCAAATTACTTTTAATGAAAATGGTGATCCCATTAAAAAGGCTGCAATAATTAAAGTAGAGAACGGCAAATTTGTCTTCCAGAAATTTGTCCAACCATAAAATCTAAATGATTAGTGCAAATTGTCTTTAGACAACTAATTAAGTCCCTATAACAGGATATTGCATTTTGCAATATCCTGTTATATTATATAAAACAGTAAAGATATTTTTTAAAAAATTGGGAAAGAATATGACTAAAAAGCAACTATCTGATTCTATAAATAATAATATATTGAATTACAATAAATGGGCAAATTGGAAAAAATACGTTTTTATTTCTGTAATTATTCTATTTTTTTTATTTTTATATATTTTATCTTTTGGAATTCAATCATTCCTACAACAATTAGTAAATGGAATTCAACTGGGAAGCATATATGCGTTAATTGCTTTAGGTTACACTATGATTTATGGAATTATCAAACTGATTAATTTTGCCCATGGCGACCTTTTTATGTTTGGTGCTTATATCTCTTGTTTCTTGGGTAATTATCTAATTGCTCACAACTTTGGTTTTCCTTTTATAGTAGTTTTAATTTTTTCTATGGCTGTTACCGCACTATTAGGAATGACTATAGAAAAGATTGCTTATAAACCTTTAAGATTTAAGCCCAGATTAGCGGCTTTAATTACTGCTTTAGGTGTTTCTCTATTCTTAGAGAACTTTTTTGCCCTTTCTCCTGAGAATGTCCCCTTTCCTTTAAATAAAATCGTATTTGGCCCACGGTTCCTTCCTTTTCCTGCATTAATTGCCGATGCAACATATGATATAGCTGGAATCACCATTAATAACATTAAGATTTTGGATATTATAATAACTGTTATTCTTATGATTTTATTACAATATATTGTAAAAAAAACTATGATCGGAAAGGCAATGCGGGCGGTAGCCTTTCATAAAGATGCCTGCCTGATGATGGGTATAAATATAAATAACATCATCTCTATCACTTTTGGCATAGGAACTTCACTGGCTGCTGCGGCAGGTACATTATTTGCACTGACTTATGGGCAATTACAATCGCCCTATTTAGGAATCTGGCCCGGCCTTAAAGCTTTTATAGCTGCGGTTTTAGGAGGTATTGGAAGTATCCCGGGAGCTATGTTAGGAAGTTATGTAATGGGTATCTCCGAAACCTTTGCTACTTCTATTAATTCCAATTTTGGCTACGTTATTGCCTTTGTCATCCTGATCGTAGTTTTAATATTTAAACCGGCAGGGCTCTTAGGAAAATTCACCAAAGAAAAGGTATAAACTGATGAAAATTATAAAAAATATTATTAATCTAATAAAAAAATATTATAAATTTATATTAATAACCGTTCTGGTTTATTTATTAATTGAAATACTTAACGGTACTACTCCAATTGTTCCTCGCCTTCTTACCCGTTATTATATGCAAATCCTTATGTTTGCTTTAATCAATATCATAATGACTGTAAGTTTAAACTTAATCAACGGATTCACCGGACAATTTTCGATTGGTCACGCTGGTTTTATGTGTATCGGAGCATACACTTCAGCTTATTTTACTACTATTCTATTTAAGGCAGCAAAAATGGCTTATTTCCCTCAATTAGCACTTTTTATTTTTTCTCTAATTATTGGAGGATTAATGGCCGCAATTGCCGGATATCTCATCGGACTTCCCACTTTAAAATTAAAAGGTGACTATTTAGCCATAGTTACTTTAGCTTTTGGTGAA
Organism: bacterium; assembly: GCA_018903015.1. The sequence goes on along the minus strand of JAHIPR010000229.1, from coordinate 3,078 downwards.
ATAGTTCGCTCGATCGTTCGCGCCTCTGATGAAATTGCTGCTTTTTTAAATCGTATAGGATTAATTAATTTTTCAGAAACTATTGACAAAATAAGTGGACCCCGAGGATTATCAACCATACCAGCCCTTTCTAAATTTTGGTTAGTATATGTTATCTCTATATTATCAGTTGTCATTATGCGTAATTTCATTTACTCTACGCATGGTAGAGCCTGTCTTTCTATAAGAGAAAATGAAGTCGCAGCGGAAACTATGGGCATTAATACTACTCGGTATAAAATTATCGCTTTCAGCTTAAGTGCTTTTTTTGCTGGTGTCGGGGGTGGACTCTTTGCTCATGTCTTAAGATTTATTCACCCTGACAATTTCAGCTTCATAAAATCAATTGATTACCTTATTTACCTTTATGCTGGTGGGATGGGAAGTATTACCGGTTCAATTTTAGCTGCTACCGGGCTCACAATTCTCCCAGAATTTTTAAGAGTAATTAACTTTCAACAATGGAGAATGGTTATCTATCCCTTACTTTTAGTTATATTAATGTTAAGGAAACCGGATGGTATCTTTGGTAATCGTGAATTTTCATTTTTAGTCCCCAAAAGGAAAGAGGTAAATTAAGTGGCGATTTTAGAATTAAAAGATTTATGCTGCTACTTTGGCGGTCTAAAAGCGGTGGAAAAATTTAATACCCAAATTAAAAAGGATGAGTTAGTTGGCCTGATTGGGCCCAATGGAGCAGGTAAAACTACTGTATTTAACGTGCTCACCGGGATATACCCTCCTACTTCTGGAGAAGTAATTTTTCAAGAAGAGAATATCGGAGGGCTTCTTTCCCATAAAATTACTCAAAAAGGAATTGTCCGCACCTTTCAAAATATCCGTATTTTTGCAAACCTTAGTGTATTAGAAAATATTATCATTGCCTATCACTTTCGTACTCACTATAGTATCTTCTCAGGCATACTAAGAGATGAAAATTATCATCGTGAGGAAGAGGAAATGAATAAACAAGCTATGGAATTGCTGCGACTTTTTAATTTACATACTTATTACAATAACCCAGCTGGAAGCCTCCCCTATGGCGAACAGAGAAAATTAGAAATAGCCCGAGCTTTAGCGACTAAACCAAGTATGCTTCTACTCGATGAACCGGCAGCCGGAATGAACCCTTATGAAACTATCAAATTAATGGAATTAGTTAAAAAGATTAAAGAAGATTTTCAATTAACTATTTTCTTAATAGAACATCATATGCAATTTGTAATGGGAATTTGTGAAAGAATTATGGTAATGGATTTTGGACTACAAATCGCAGAAGGAACTCCTCAGGAAATACAAAAAAATCCTAAAGTAATTGAGGCTTATTTAGGAGAAGAAAAAAAAGATGTTAAAAATTCATAATTTAAATGTATCTTATGGACCAATTCGAGCCCTTAAAGGAATCTCTTTCGAGGTCAAAGAAGGCGAAATAGTAACCCTAATTGGAGCAAACGGAGCTGGCAAATCAACTACTTTACGCACCATTTCTAACCTTCTTAAACCTCAAGGAGGAAGCATTACTTTTTTAAATAAAGACTTGTTATCTGTACCAGCATATGATTTAGTAAAATTAGGTATAGCTCATGTCCCAGAAGGAAGAATAATATTTGGACCACTGACGGTTCAGGAAAATTTAGAACTTGCTGCCTGGGGAAGAAGAGATAAAATAGCAATTCAAGAAGATTTAAATAAAGTGTATGACTTATTCCCCTTAATGAAAGAACGAAAATTTCAACTTGGAGAAACCTTATCCGGAGGAGAACAACAGATGTTAGCCTTGGGTCGTGGTTTAATGGCTCGAGCTAAACTTATGTTGTTAGATGAACCATCTATGGGTTTGGCACCCCTCTTAGTTCAGGACATATTCCGAGTAATACGACAGGTAAACGCTGAAGGCACTACTATTTTATTGGTAGAGCAAAACGCCCATATGGCTTTAGAAGTGGCTCATCGAGCTTATGTTTTGGAAACGGGAAATATTATCTTAGAGGGTCCTGCGCATGAAGTCGCTAAAAATCCTAAAGTAATTAAAGCCTACTTAGGATAATTTTTAAATATCATCTTTTAATATCAAAAGGCATATTAAGTCTGAACTCCCAAAGCACCTGCGTAATCTTATCCTTAGTTTCATGCAACACTTCTTCGGCAGTTTTTCTTAAATAAATTGTGTCTGAATTATCTAAGGAGATTATTTTATTATAACGAATCAGGAGCGTAGAGGTAGTTCCCTCTACTAAGATATTTATCTCATAGGGGCTCAAATCGATACTAAGAAATCTATCGAGATTTTGACTGGTTTCAATTATTTTAAGATAAATTTCCTCTCTCTTGGGAAAAGTTAAATTTAACACAGGAATATCATCAATACAGATAATACCCGTATAAAAAGAATCTTTTAATATATATTTAGAGCTCACTTTAAGATAATCGGTTGTAGCTCGCCTATCAATATCTATTCCTTTTTCTATTAATTTATTTCTTACATAAGTAATCCTATTTTCAGTATCAGGGTGAGTTTGAAATATTCCCAAATTTACTTCAGGTTTAAACATTTCCCGGGTATGCAATCTTTCTAAAAAAGTTAAAAAACCTACCGGATTATATCCCGCCTTAATTAAGAGATTTGTAGCAGTTAAATCTGCTTCTTCTTCGTACTCTCGACTGTATTGATTGAGAAGAGTGATAGTAGTAAGCTTCCCTAATACGCCTACATCCGGCTCTCTGGTTAAAAGAACGGCCAAAATAGTTAGCAGAGTATATTTAGTATTATCTCTGGTCTGTTTTAAGGCATGATTGTGTACTATATGGGCAATTTCGTGGGCTAAAATCCCAGCCAGTTCATCATCTGACTGGACATAATCAAAAAGATCATAAGTCACATAAACATATCCACCGGGAATAGAAAAGGCATTAGGCCCATCCATCTTCAATATTTTAAAGTGATAACTCATACCATGTAAATCAGAAGCCCTGGCCAATTTATTACCAATCTCAGTAATCAATGAATTTTGATTTAAATCTTCAATTACTTCATATTTT
>JAHIPR010000228.1 GCA_018903015.1 bacterium | reverse complement strand
TAATAGTAGTCTTGCCAGCATGAACTAATCCAACATTTACCAAAACTAATCCAACAATTAACAAAGCTATCAATAGAACTTTCATTTTCATTAGAAATTATCCTCCTTAAATTAAAATTAAATTCTTAATAAGATATTTTGTCCAGTCTATCCCCTCCTTTGCTTCGAAGAAATAGGAATTGCAGATTTACGTTTAATTAATTCTACGGGAATGATTATTTGGCGTGGGGTTTTCCCTTTTGTGTCACAATAAGATATCCTTTCTAAAAGCAATTCCGTTGCTATCTTACCCATCTCTTCTCTTCTTTGTTTTATGGTAGTGAGTGAAGGAATGACATATGGTGAAATATAACTATCGTCAAATCCCACGACGGAAACCTCATCTGGAACAGTTATATCTTTATCGTTCAAAGCTTTAATAGCTCCTATCGCCATCTGATCATTTGCTGCAAAGATGGCTGTAAAATTCAATCCGTGTTCTTCCAGATATTTTTTAACACTTAAATATCCGCTATCCACCAAAAAATCTCCACTCAGGATGAAATCACTATTAAGTTTTATTCCCTTATCTTTTAAAGCTTTTTTATAGCCGTTAAATCTTTCTTTGGAAGAATCAATATAGGGAACACCCTGAATGAACAGAATGGCAGAATGTCCTAACTTTAAAAGATATTCTGTAGCTAAATGACCACCCCGAAAATTATCAATCTTCACCGTATCAACTTTTAGACCATGAGGGTCCCTATCCAAGAGAACTATATTGTAGCCTTCATCTATTAAAGAACGAACATAGTCATCATCACCGCTGGTGGTTACTAATATTGCTCCATCGACCTTCTTTGCCTTGAAAAAATTCACCGCTGATAGCTCTTCCCTAACTATATGATGATTTAATGAAATTACCAGGTTATATCCATTTTCTGTAGCTACTGATTCTATCCCGTTTATTACATCCCCATAAAAATCCCCAATTGTATCCGGCACAGCTATTCCTATACTTTTGGAAATACGAGTTTTTAAACCGCTTGCCATAGCGGAAGGAGAATAACCTAATTCTTTTATTACATTCAATACACGTCTACGGGTTTTTGCAGAAACACCTTTACCCCCATTGGAGACACGCGAAACTGTAGTAATGGAAACGTTTGCCTTTTTTGCTACATCTTTTATTGTATATTCCATATTTCTTGCTCCTTTTAACTATAGAAAACGTTTTCATTATTATAATATCTTGTTTACATCTTGTCAAGTGTAATTAATTATTTTAATTTTTTTTATTTTCCATATTTTAGGGCTAAAATTTTGCAAAATTGTTTTAAAGTGATATAATGAAGTTGCAAAAAATGTATTTTTTTTAAATTACTTTTTGGGTCTTTTGGGAGATTTAGCTTATGAGAATAACTAAAAGACAGAAAGAATTTTTACAATCGTTAATTGATTTATACCAACAGAAAGACACTCCCATCCATTATTCAGAAGTCGCCCAAAAAATGGGAGTAAGCAAATGGACTGCCTATGATATGTTGCAATTACTCCACAAAGAAGGTTTCCTGGAAGTAGAGTACTTAATCCCGGAATCAGACAATTATAAATGGGGAAAATTAGGCCGTTCTACTATAACCTTCTTCCCTACTAAAAAGGGATACTCCGTCTCTAATCTTCCCCAAAGAAACCTTCCCACAAAAGCAGCCGAGCTTAATAAATTAAAAAAAGAAATTATTCAAAAATTTGGGGAAATTAAAGGAAAGTATAACCTAAAAGACCTGTTTAAAGAAGCATTAAAAACCAAATCTCCCCTTATTTTTTGTGCTTGTGTATTACTTATTTTAACCCTTCTCATTAAAAAAATTACCGAGGGAATAGCTGAGATAAAATTATTAAGCCAAGTAATTCCTCACGATGCAACAAGCACCTATATTGAATTAGCTCTAATTGTCTTTGTAGGAATGTGTTTTGGAGTTCTAACCAAATATATAAATAATATTCCAAAATATATTACCGGTCCAAATAATAATCTTAACGAATATGCAGATTACATTCAAACTTATAACCAATATGTTTCTCATATGGATAAAGAAGAACAAAGTTCTTTACTGGATTTCTTAAAAGAAACCCTTGATGAAATAAGTACAAAAAACAAAGAGTAAATTTTCCAAATTATTTTAGAATTTTATTTTTAGGAGAGAAATACCATGGATTATTTAGAAAAGTTTAAAAATTATACTACCAAACAGACCGTAAATCTTATTATGAAAGCTCTGGGTAATACCTCTGATGAGAATCTTATTCGACTGACCTACGCGGCAGAAAAAATCGCCCCTAAATTCAAACTCAAAATAGGAAAAGTCAGAAAAATGTTTGAGGACAAAGCTCCTGCTTATTTTCTTGCCCAAAAAGTATTAAAGGAGATCCACCCTAATGTTCGGGATAAAATAGTATTAAATTTTATGATTAATTATATTTTGCTGGGGCCAAAAAATAGAGAAAATTTTGAAAAAAAAGAAGGTATCCCCTGTCCCGCTACTATAGTTATCAGCCCTACTATGAGATGCAATCTCAGATGTATAGGGTGTTATGCCGGAGATTATTCCAAAGAAGATGACCTCCCTTATGAATATATAGATAAAGTTATAACTGAAGCCAAAGAAATGGGCACCTATTTCTATGTCATTTCCGGT
>JAHIPR010000227.1 GCA_018903015.1 bacterium | reverse complement strand
TTATTAAATCACTGTTATATATAATTACTATTAAGGCAGGAACCATTTGAATGATGAATTTATGCTTGGGAGAAAGGTCTACTATGTCATCTACCACCCCTAATAACAATATGATTACCCCGCCTATCAAGAGGGCTTTAACCTGTCCTTCTATCTGCACCACAAAGAGCAGACTCAGTAAAAATCCAAAAAAAATAACTATCCCTCCCAAATTGGGGAGAGCTTCCTCGTGTATTTTACGATGACCGGGCATGTCCATCATATTTTGTTTTTTCCCTACCTGCGCCATATAGGGAGTTAAAATATAAGAAACTATAAAGGCAATTACACCAACTTCTAGATATTTCAAATGGATATTCTCCTGTTTATTAATTCATCAATTGATTAATTGACCTATTCTCCAATTGGCCAATTAATCAATTTAACCAATTCATTAATTCGCAAACTATTAATTTATTTGGCTAATTCTTTCTTTAGATCTTCTATGCAGGCTACTGGTGAAGGATCAACCTGATTTAATATTGCTAAATAATAGCTCGCCAGATCGCCTAAAAAAATTAGCGAAAACATACGGGACATTTTCCCTTTACCTTTGGTAGGGCAAACTATAAACCCGGCTACTTTACCTTGGACAATCTTACGGGTAATTTCCCGTCTCTGCTCTACCCTCAAAAGCCCTTCTTTGTCTTGAAGATAAATAATTTTGACCTGTCGGTTTATGTTATTTTCTATTTCATAGCCTACTATTTCGTTATGGTCGAGTTCGGGAAATACATTCCAAAAACAGGGCCATTTACTATTTTCGTTTATCTGGGTCTTCCAGCGCATCGCCACTGCCTCTAATAATCCTTCAGAACCGTAAATCAGAGGCAGATGTTGATACAGACTCAAGGCTACCTTCTTGGCTAAATTATTTTCACTGGGAGATTTGGCACAATATTCCCTAGAAAGGTCTTGTAAAATGCTGATTGTCTCTTCTATCTCGGTGCTTCTTTCCTTTATCAAGCCAAGCCTTTCTAAAGCTTTTAATATAGGAAAGAACAGATAAGAAATGGCGGCTCGAGGCTGAATTCCTGCTGGAACTTTAATTACAGGAAAGTTATTCTCCTGGGAAAGGACCGCTAATTTACCCCCTGAAGTTAATGCAATGATTCTGGCTTTGGCTTCCAAGCATTTCTTCAAGGTAGAGATAGTCTCTTCAGTATTTCCCGAATAACTGACGGTAAAAACTAAAGAATTTTCATCTACAAATTTGGGTATATCATAGCCGCGAATGACTACTATAGGAATTGATAATTCATCGGCTAAATAATCAGATAATAGATCCCCACCAATGGCTGAACCACCCATCCCCAATACCACGATATTTTTAAAATTCCGGGCAGGGAAAGTGGCAGTGGCTTTGGCAGGATTGGGTAAAAGGTTGGTAGGAATAATAAATTCCTCTCCTAAACGCAGAGCATCTTTCATCTTCTGCGGAAATTCCTCTAACAGCTCTATCATGTTAGCCTTATCCAACTTAGAAAAATCTCTATCTAATATATCTATATTATCGTTTTTATTTTTTCTTGTCTCTCCCGTGGTTCATTCCTCCCCATATTTTAGTTTATCTTTCTATATTTTATAACATACCACACAACCTTTATTCAAGCAAGCACAAAAATGACAAATTTTATACCAGAAAAGTTAACCAAAGGTGCCAGGCACCTTTGGTTTACTTTTGGTAAAATTGGTGTCAAGATCCTCTGGGAATTTTTTTTATAAGGTTAGGGTTCGATAGTTAAATGAGGAGTGAAGATAATATTGCCACCTGTTTTACTCCAATAGGCCCAGTCACTTAAAAGATCGGCATTACCATCTGGGTTGTTAGGATATTTAGGTCCATCGGCATCTCCCCACCAATTATATTTTGCGTAAAGGTTATGAGTAGTTTCATTACTAGCGCCGTGAATACTGTTTCCTGTTATTTTATTCTGACCATCACTTTGCCCATCTCCACCCCCGATATCCGGATTTACTGAATTCCCTAAAATATTATCAATAAGAATTCCATAACCAGTATTGTTGCTAATAGTATTATAAGAAATAATTGGAGTGGCACTTTCTCGACAATAAATCCCAGTATTATTATTGTTGATATTATTTCTATTAATCTCAGGACAAGAATCTCCATAGGTGCGTATTCCATGCTGATTAGATACTATAGAATTATTTCGGATTATGCCTGCCCCGTTTGTTGCAACCTTTATTCCACTACTACTATTATTCTCTATATTATTGTCTTCAATTATGGGAGCTGAATGAATATAACTTATACCATAATCTTTATTATTTTTTATTAAGTTATTATTTATATTTATAAAGGAATAATTGTCAAAATAAATTCCAACGCTAGTACTGCTATCACCATCAATAGTAAAACCAGTTATAGTTACATAATCAGCTTCAACAGTAATTAAATTCCCGGTTAAACCACTCCCGGTTATAAAAGTATTATCCCGACTTGCCCCCTGAAGAGCAATACTTTTATTTATTATCAGCTGTTCATTATAAGTCCCTGCGGCCACCATAACCGACTTTCCAGAAGTAACTGTCTCTATTGCTTCGATTATAGAATTAAATGGATGAGTTTGAGTTCCATCTTCTATTCCGCTGGTGTTCCCTATATCTACGTAAATATTAGGGTCATATTCTATTATCGTGAGTACTGCGGAACTTTCATTACCGGCGGCGTCGCAGGAAGTAACCGAGATATTGTTATTACCCTCAGAAAGATTATAAGAATATGACCAATTTACAGACGAATTAATAGAAATAATTTCTGCACCATTAATTAAGATTGAAGAATTGGTATCTTTAGTACCTGATAAAATTTGAGAAGAAATATTGGACGGTGAAATTACCGTATTTAAGGTAGGTTGGGCAGGGGGGGTAATGTCATTTATTGTTATATTCCACTGTACATAATCATGTAATTCTCCATCACTTACTAATGCTTTTACCATTTTCTGACTGTAATCTCCATAGCCAGCAGAATAAATCCAGCTGCTTTTTGAACCATTTCCAGAAACAGAGGAGCTTGATGCTTCTTTTCCGTTTAATAACCATTGATAACTTAATGTTGTGTTTAAGTCAATATCGTGGGCTTGAACCTCAAATTTTATTGAGTCCCCTTCATTTACTCCAATATTTAAACTGCCAGGGAAATAAGAAAAAATTTGTGGAGGATTATTCACATTAGAAACTTCAATTTCAAAACTCTGAGTTATGTTGTGTTTACCATCAGAAATTTCTACAATTACCTGATGGGTTCCTACTTGATTATTGGTCGGTGTCCAGGATATTAAACCGTTCTCGCTATCAATGCTCATCTCCTCTGGTTTAATCATAAGAGAATAATTCAGGTTATCTCCATTAGAATCAATAGCCTCTACCTGATATAAATATAGCTGATCTTCTGTAGCAGTAATAATTGGTTCAGAAATTATAAGTGGTGCACTATTTAAAAAAGGAAATATTCCCTCCAAATTTAAACAACCCACCATTAATATTGCAACAACTAATCCAAATAATAATGCAAAAAATTTCTTCATCTCTTAATACGTTCCTTTCTTTAAATATTTTTCGATTCGTTATAAGGTAATTAAGATTTGCTTTTGTTATCATTTGATGGGTGTCTTGCTACAAATAATAATGTGAATATGGCATACCTCTGGTTCTGACTTATTCTATTTTTTTTATTTTATCTATTTCATTTTCCAAAAATCCTTTCGGCATTATCATGGTAAATCATTCTTAAGGTCTCATCATCAAGATTAAGCCCTCTGTACACAGAGTTGGGATCAATTTGTTCTCGAGCTTTTTTGCCCATCATCTTATAAATTGAATCCGGCAAAGTAAATTCCTCTTTTTCTAACATATCGAGATAACTTAATGTAACATCATCAATATAGCTCCTACTTTTCGCCCGGTAAGAGGTAATCACTATATCTGTTCCGAAGCTTATACGGTCACGATATTTCTGCATAAATTCCCGAAAAGCCACCACATTATAAGAAATTCTTTTAAACCCGGCAACTTGAAAATCGGGATGACCAAAACTTATATCAGTATACAGATTAGGATAAGTATCAAGGAGTCTGCTTAAAAGTGTAAGATTACTGGAAGTTAAAACAAAGTGAGGAGCAATAATAACCAAATCAGGGAAAGCCTGGAAAATTCTTTCCATTTGATCTAAAAAACGACCACTATTTATATGATAAAGGATGGGTATCTTCTGCTCTTCACAGTATTGATATACCTCCATCATCCCGGAATCGTCTAAGGGGAGATGAAAAAAATTATCATAGAAATAGCCATGACCGTTATACAATTTCAAGCCTCTGGCTCCCGCAGCAATAAATTTCTTT
>JAHIPR010000002.1 GCA_018903015.1 bacterium | reverse complement strand
TCTGCCCCTACTTGTACCTTACGAACTTATCTTTCTTCTTCTTTTTTCACTATCCGCTATACGCTGTACGCTCCACGCTAAACGCTATTTTATCTTTTCTTTCTCTGTCTTTACTCGATACTATATACTCGATACTATATACTGTTTATATCCTTCTCCCTTTCAATCTTTCGCAAATCTGCTTCGCCTAAACCAAAGTAATGTCCAATCTCATGAATAACTACTCTTCTAACAGATTCTCTTATTTCGTCTTTATTTCTACACCGTACTTCTATGGGCTTTTTAAAGATAATAATCTTATCAGGCATAACGTTCCTATACCAGATACCTCTTCTGGGATAAGGGACCCCCCGATAAAGGCCCAAGAGGCCATAGGGTGATTTAATTCTCATCTCCCTAAGAAGTTCCTGGGAAGGCAAATCTTCAATTGCGATAGCAATATTTTCCATCTTTTCTTTAAATTTTTCGGGAAGGCTGCTTATTGCCTCTGTTACTAATTTCTCAAATTCTTCTTTCCTTACTTTCATATTACTTTTTTAGCTCTTCTTTTAAATTTTCTATAAATTCTTTCACTTTCTGTATATATTGGTCCCTTGCCACTTCTCGTGTGTTCAGCTCAAGTAAAGCAAGTGGGGCCTTTTGACTCAGATTTTTCATATCAGCAAATACTTTCTCGGCATCTGAACCTAACCGGGTACAGAAAAAAGCTACCTTATTAAAATAATCTTTGTTTCATTATAACCAAACATCCAAAAGGGTTGACCAAGTAGTACCCGAGCAGTTTCTGATACCTGAGGGGGTGACAAACTCAATTTAAATTATATTAAATGAGAATTAATTACATTTAAACTTTTCTCTTATCTTTTCTTTCTTACATTTAGTAATATTTTTTAAATCCTGTTCCGGTAATTCTAATTCATTCTTCAAACCCTGAATTATTCTATTATTTTCTGTTTCAGGATTTACTGTATAGATAATCCACTTGCCCTCTCGCCGATTATCAACAAGACCTGCTTCTTTTAAAATCCTAATACTATGCGAAATTCTTGATTGTTCCATATTTAATATATTTACTAATTCACAGACACACAACTCACTTTGTAGTAAAAGCAGATAAATACGTAGGCGAGTTTCATCAGATAAGGCTTTAAACATCTTTATAGTTGCTTCCATTGTTGTATTCTCCTTTATATATGATGATATCATATTATTGCTTTAAAAATATTTATCCTGCAGGCCATATTTTTTTCTACAATTTATAATTTTTATTAATCTTAGTGAAACAATTTACTATCTATTAATTACAATGGGGATGGCAATAGTTAAATAAAGATATTCCCTTAATGCCCCCTCCTGTGTTTTATCTGGGATTTTATCTTTTAATAATATTACCTGTAGATTTTCTTTTTCTCCTGAGTTTAACTCAAATTCAGATACTAAAGGGATGAGATAATCTGCTGAGGTTTTTACGGAAGTGATTTTTATCCCCTCTTCCCCTGAATTTGCCAGAACGAACCTTCCTATCGTTTCGCCTTCAGAACCAGTTGTTAAATTAAAACTTGTTCCTGCCGGAGAAATACTTACTGTGGGAGCGGGTTTCTCTGTTATATAACCATCAATACGCAATGAAAAAGCTTTTCTTCTGGGGTCATTACAGTATATACGCACACTTTCCCTTACTTCACCTAACTCATGCTGGCTGGAATTATAGGTAAAAATTACCTCCTGTTTCTCTCCCGGAAGAAGCGTTAAGGGCATTTCTGTATCGTATTGAATGTACTCAGAGGCATCTATTTTATCGATTATCAAATCCAGTTCACCCTTATTTTCAATAGTAAAAGTAAAGGCGGGTAAATCCCCTTGGGAGATCAGCCCTAAATCCCATTGAGAATCAGAAAAGAAAGCTTGGGGGGAGGGGATAGGCTCTACTTCTGCAATTATTGTAACTTTGGTGGTGGGGAGCTGTGGGTCGTTAGATTCGATAGTGACATCTTTTTTGACTATGCCATTAAAGCCGGTAGGATTAAAAGTGACCTGTAGTTCGGCTGATTGTCCGGGTTTTATATTATCAGAAGAGAGCATGGTGGCGGTACAGCCGCAGGAGGCACGTACCCGGCTGATAATCAGTTCTTCTTTTCCGATATTTTTTATGGTAAAGATATGAACAGGTCTTTCGTCTTCTTTTATCTTTCCGAAATCCCATTCTTCTTCTGATATAGAAATAGTAGGCGGCTGGGAAGACTTGTTTTGAATATTATAAAATATTAAAAAAGCTCCTACTATAACTACTATACTTATTAAGATAATAATAATTTTGTTTTTACGAATCATAACTTTCTCCTTTGTTATATATCAATTAATATTCCCCTGTTAAAAAATTTTTCTTTTATCACCTATTTAATACCCGGGCGGAGGAGGACATACTCCATCATCACAACCATCATCCTTTTTAGTCTCTTTTTTGGGAGTTCCCTTTTCTTTAGCATCTAAGAAATAACTGATATATTGAAACATTATATTTTTTTGTTTGGAGATTATACCCGGATAGGCTCTCTTTACTACCAAATTCTTATCTAAAAGGATATTGGTGGGTAAAACTTCAATATTGTAAAGATTACTCACTTCATTCTGGCTGTCTAATAGTATGGTAAAAGATACTTTTTTATCAGTCCAAAACTCTTTAATCTGAGCAATATCTTCCTCCTTCAGGTCTTTATGGGTATTTATCATAATTACCTGATATTTTTCTTCAATAATCTGTGCTTCAAAATATTTGGCCAGTTCTTCTATCCCATATACTGAATCCTTATTTTCATTATTACAAAAGTAAAGAATAAGGAGCCTCTGTTTTTCTTTGTAATCTTCCAAATTAAAGGTTTCTCCATCTATAGTCTTAAGATTAAAAGTAGGAGCAGGGAAACCTATTTTAAAAGATGAAGAAAAGGCATACAAGTAAAAAGAAACCAAAAAAGTAATGATTAATAAAATAGTTAAAAGGTTACACTTCTTACTCCTTAACCAAAATATCATATAAAACACCTCCTTGGGTAAATTCTCCGATTAGTTAATTCTTCAATTCACCGATTAGATTAGTCGTTAGTCAGTAGCACC
>JAHIPR010000226.1 GCA_018903015.1 bacterium | reverse complement strand
TTTTTTTACATAATAATTTGCCGCCAAAGAAAAACTTGAAATCAGTTCGGATTTTTTCAAATACACACCGCCAGTTGGAAAATGCGGGCATTTTGCACTATCACTCGCCAGCATTCGCCCCTTGGCTTACGGTTTCTAAAAACTGCCAAAGAACCTGAAAAAATATCGGCTCGAACTTCATTTTGGGCCAAAAGCGGTCTTCCCTCATTTTTAATTGGACTGATTGTATTTTATTTGATAATATAGAAATGGAACTAATCACTACACTTACTACAATATTATTAAAACTTTGAAACTATAACCAGTAGAAAAACAATAGGCGAAAATATCCAGAAATTTAGAGCAAATCTTGGCTTAACCCAAGATGATTTGGCTAAGAAAGAAGATGTTAAATATATAACACTTACAAAAGTCGAAAGTGGTATTGTTAACAAGCCAAGCGTTCAAACTATGGCAAAAATCGCCAAAGGGTTAGGTGTTTCAATTGAAAATTTATTAAAATGAAATCATAGATAATTAAAAAAGGAAGTGTATGATTAAAATGCCAGACACTAAATTAGGAAAATGGTCAGTGGGATTGAACGCCTTTTTCTTGATAGCAATTGCCGCTTCCTGTGTGCTTGTTCTGATACTTAAAATACTTAATTTTGACGATCAATGGTGGGATGTAACAGCAGCTGTTATATTTCCGGCAAGTATCATTGCTTTAATCACAGGGATATTAGCGGTTAAAATAAGTAAAGAGCGTTCTGTTCTGGTTTCTCTGTCCATCCTCGTCGGTGTATGTACTGTACTTTTTATCCTCCTTCACAGTTTATTTATCAATAATTAATTATTTTATGAAAAATAAAATTAAGAAAGGAGATTTTATGCTAAAAAATCTGATTGTCAAAAACATCCTAATAGGTGCGGCGATAGCGATTTTATGCTTTTTAATCATGAGTATATTTTTGTTAAATGATGCCTACAAAGATCCAAACGCAAACTTGGCCCTGCTTGACATTCTAAGACAGATCGCAATTTTAGCTTTTGTCGGTATTGTTTCATGGGTACTTTTCCGCTTAAGAAACACTTCTTTTTTAAAAAAGCCAATCTCTAGAATAATCTTGTCAGCCTTAGCAGTAGCTGGTTTTGGCTTCATATTGTTAGGTCTTACATTTTTCTTTGACTTTCTTTTCCAAAGTTTGATAACTAAAATCGTTAAACTTTTTATACCAGTTAATGTTAATCCCGAGATGGACTATTACTGGTTTCCGTCAATGTTGCACGCTTTGTTTGTGGTTGTCGTTGGTCTGATTTCTTGGCCAATTTTTAGGTCAAAACTAAGAGTGCCGTATAAAGCAATTTATATGACCGTGCCATTGGCTGTGGTTTTCGTAACATTAGGGGTATTTTTGTACCGCTGGCCGGTAGTCGCGTTTTCGATAGGTGGTTTGTTTAGCATTGGCGTTTTATACTCCTTCTATCGCACTAAACAACCTTGGATCTATTATTACACAGTGATTTTAGTCGCCACAGCGTTGGCAATTATGACCTTTCTGGGTGTGCAAATTTAGGGAAAATTGTTTAAAAAAGAATTTACCGCCAAAGAAAAACTTGAGATCGTCCAACCTGTCTGCCGGCAGGCAGGTCCGAAAGAGTCGCTTCTGCGGGCGGGCGGAAGGGGGGGTCTGGGGGGAATTCCGCCCACCCTACAAATTTTGGGCGAAATCAGTTCGAATTTTTTCGAACGCACACCGCCAAAAATCAATATTTTTAGGCTTATAGAAGTTAGGGTGAAATTTTTTAGGATGGTCAGAAAGTTTAACAGAAAAAAAATAACAGAAAAATATTTTTGACACTAATGGTTATTAAGGTTATTATTTATGAGGCAGATAAAAAAGATAAAGGAGAGGTACCGAAGTGGTCATAACGGGATCGCTTGGAGAGCGATTAGGCGGCCATAAGCTGTCACGCGGGTTCGAATCCCGCCCTCTCCGCCAGTTTTAAAATGATTTTCTTAAGTAAATATTTTAAGATTAAAATAGGTGGTCGTGCTAGACGGGGAGATAGCGGTGCCCTGTAACCTGCAATCCGCTACAGCAGGGTTGAATTCCTACCCGAGGTTTTATCCTTTTGAGGCCGGCTAGGATAAGTGGTGATGAAGATTGGGCCCTGTGCAGCAAAGAATTGCGAACTCCGTCAGATCTGGAAAGAAGCAGCGGTAAGCAAATCTCTTTGGGTGCCGCAGGTAAACCTGATTGGAGCAAACTGTCTTAGTATCGCTTGGAAGGGTGAATCGGAGGCAGGTGCACGATCATTAAAATTACAGTCATTAATAAAGCAAAAATTGATAATTTGAAGGGAATTTTTTTTCTGAATTTAGATTAGATTATAGGGAGTATCTATGGAATACCGATCACTTTATCGCAAATGGAGGCCGCAGACTTTTGAGGATATAATTGGGCAGAAACATATTACCCAAACTTTAATTAATGCTATTTCTTTAAATAGAATTTCTCATGCTTATATTTTTTCCGGTCCAAGAGGAGTAGGGAAGACAACAACCGCTCGTATTTTAGCTAAATCATTAAACTGTGAAAAGGGGTCAACTCCTCATCCCTGCAATAAATGTGAGAGGTGTATTAGAATCACCGATGGCTATTCTATGGATGTAGTAGAAATAGACGGTGCCTCTAATAATGGAGTTGATAGCATTAGAGAATTAAGAAGTAAAGTTAATTTTGCACCCGCTGAGGGAAAATATAAGATATATATTATTGATGAAGTACACATGTTATCTCAAGGCGCGTTTAATGCTTTGTTGAAAACTCTGGAAGAACCACCTTCACATGTGATTTTTATATTTGCCACCACCGACCCCCATAAAATTCCCAGTACTATTTTATCCCGATGTCAGTGGTTTAATTTTAGAAGGATATCTTTAGCGGATATCATAAATAAGTTAAAAATGATTGCAAAAGATGAAGGATTAAATATAAATGATAAGACTTTAAATATGATAGCCCGAAGTTCGACCGGTTCTATGCGTGATGCTGAAAGTGCTTTAGATCAAATAATTGCTTATTGCGGCAAAGATATAACTTCTCAAAGTGTCAGT
>JAHIPR010000025.1 GCA_018903015.1 bacterium | reverse complement strand
GTAATTTGGGAATTCGTAATGCCAGACTGTTACCCCATTTTTTAATCGTAGTCTGCATATAGCACCTTCCTTTCAAAAATGAACTATAAAATGTATCTACAATGATTATACATCTTCCATATGTAAATTTCAAGCGAAAAATGCACCACTTCTTCTAAAAGAATAGATGGATCTATGCCATCATCTTTCTTTTCTTCTTTTTTTTATAGCCTTATCTCTAAATCAGCTATTTCGTGTTATAAGAATTCTAATTATAATTGTAATGTTTTAAATATTGGCCATCGTATATTATTTGCCTTCTCTCCCCTCCCCTTCTATCAAAACAAATATTTATACTTTTGCACTCGAAGGTATTCTTCATTAATTTAAAAAAATATTCTTAGGGAGAGTTAGGGTCAGGCTTCACAACTTCACATTTTCTTCTTCTATTTTTGTTTTACATTTTGTGAACTTGTGAAGCCTGACCCCGGGAACGGGAATCATTCCCACCGTTAGAGTATATTCTAAAGTGCCTTCATCATTGGGGATTTCGTCATGATGAGATCTTAAACTTTCTAAGTATAATTCGATAGCTTCCTTTACCCTTTCTGTTGCTTCTTCTATGGATTCGCCATAGGTAACACACCCGGGGAGAGAAGGAACGGTTACCGTATAACTGCCTTCCGGTTCTTTTCTGAGTAATATTCTATAACTTATCATTTGTGAAATAGACATTTTAAACCTCCAAATTCCTTCATGTTTTTTTAACTCCCGTAGGTTTCTGCCCTGATTATAATTCCGGAAAAAGTTAAGGACATTGTCAAAATTACAATTACGTAGTCTGTGTCAACTCTTTGGGGATAGTTTTCTTTGGTGAAAAAATTCTTCTGGTTTTGGGTAGACTTACCCCTTGTTTTGTTATAGATTATTATTTGTATGAATAAGCGTGATTGCCCTTATTTTATTTAGGTCATGATAATACACCGGTATCAACTTTCTTAGTTCCTTACTAAATATTTATCCTTTTTTTATATTTAATGATCTACAAGTTATAATCACCAGCAGCCTCTGGTTGATATAAGATCTCCTCGACTTTCAACTTCGTTAATCCTGCTGGTACCCTCCACTCAATAATATCTCCAACTTTATAACCAAGCAATGCAGTACCAATTGGTGCTAAAATAGAAATTTTGCCCTGGTCAGCGTTAGAGTCATCAGGAAAAACTAGCCAACAAATCATTTCTTTCTGTGTATTTATGTCCCTTAGGCGAACCTTAGAATTCATCGTAATAACATCATGGGGAATATCTCGAGAATTAACTACTTCTCCCTTATCTAATTCATCCTCTAATTCCCTTAAATACTTTTTGTCTCCATTACCGAACTCTCTCGCCACCATTATCAATTCTCTTAACCTCTTCATATCATTATTGGTAATATAAATTAGTTTTTTTGACATAAGACTATTCTCCTTTTTATACCTTTACAAAAACCTTTATTTTATTATTTTGATTATTTATATTCTCATTGTACATGATATTCACATTTAACATGTCTACTTCTAAAAATAAAATCTCCTTTATTACATCCTTCTAAAATGATTTTATACCAGCAAAAAAAGACATATTAAGAAAATAATGATATTGCTTCTCTTGCTCTATCCTTTTACCTGAAAGATTCTTCTTATGAAATTAGGAATTTACTTTTGTAGTATACTCTGTAAGGGTTTTTACAGGGGGGAAGTCTTTACTTTTCGCCTAGCTTAAGTGGTGCAGTTTTAGATTAACATAAACAATCTCTAAATTTATTATCTTTTGTAATTTTCTCTTTTGGTTTTCGAGAATTAGTTTGTCCTCTTTTATTACTCCTCTTCTTATTGATTCAAGGGAGTTAAAGCGGTGAAATAGTATATTTCTTCAATATGTTCTTTTTTTGTAATGAAATTTTTAGCAAGTTTTGATAGGTTAATCCACTTGTATTTATTAAAATTCCTTTCATTTTCAATTGAATTATAAAGATTTAATCCATCTATAAAAAATATAGCTTTTTCCATAAAAATTTTCTTTCATCAATATATATAATAAAAAACCCGAGCGCACAGGCAACTCGGGGCCAGCAAAATACAACATCTTGCTGGGATGATACCTAATTCTACCTAAAAAATATTTTTATGTCAAATTTTTGATTAGGGTCCACTTTTTATCTCTCTCATTGGCCATTTAAAGTCAGAATGATTTATTTCTCATATTTAACTAAATTAATCCATGTTCCGAATTAATCAATCCTGGCCAACCTGGATAACCTAATTCAATTTACTTTAACTATTCCGTTTGATCGCCTCCGGATACTCTAATTTTATAATTCCAACACGTGCGAGGCGGGTAACTTTCCTTTCCCCTTAAATCCCCCCTAAGACCCTCCTCTTATCCCCCTTCTTTTTATTTTTTGCTCTTTGGCTCAAAAGCTGCGCTCGCGGAGACGCTTCTAAGCGTAAATGTATGGAGAGGTAACGCTCTTATGACCCGCTGTTGCTTCGCTTTATTCGCCTCCGCAAAAAACCAAGGTTAGGTTATTTATATTAGGGGGGAAGCATAAGGGGGAAGGAAAAACTGCGGTCGATTCACCTTCGCTCTACCAGCATAAATGTAAGCCTATTGCTCTTTCCTCTCTCCCTTACCCCGCCCCTATTTGCGAACCTTTTCGTGAATCTGTTATCCCTCGTGCTTTAGTCTTCTTCCCGTAAAAACAAGATAAAAAATAAAAGAAGGCAGAAGAGCGGGATTTTTTATCTTCTTTTCCTGTGACTATTTTTTCGGATTCCTTACGATTAGCGATAAGTATAAACATATATAAATAAAAAATTAAAAGAAAAGAAATATTTTATTTATATAGTTTTTGCCTATCGCAAGGGGATGATCATCTTTTTTCTTCTCTTTGCAATTTTTCTCCCGGCGTTTGTAGAAGCCAGCACCACAAAAAAGCCCTACACTTAATATCCTTGCTGTGATGTTTTGTGGCGTAGAGTCTTCTATAAACGCCATCAGTGGCGCACCTATAATCCCTTAGGATAGTTTTTAGTATTGTTTATCCTGCTAAATAATATTAAAAACTTAAGAAGAACAATGATCAGGAATAGAAAGTAGCCATGCGATGATTAGGAATAGAAGTTTAGCCCTACGATAAAAAATATCTAATTTAGCCCGCCTTTATATTTTTAACTAGGCTAAAAAAGCTTTTGTCGGGCGGTCTCTTGATATGGTTATTTACAGTGGCAGTTTCGGGGGAGCGTGGGAAGAGCAGTTGGAGATGGTCCAGGGTTACTATAATAGGTTAATAGAATAGGCTAAAAATCATTATTATATTCTATGCGGTAGCAATCAAAATGGTGAAAACCACTATTTCATATAACGTTCCCGGGCTTTGTAAAGTGCGAAGTATTTTAGGCGAACGAAATAAGCTGCAAAAATCGTTTTATGTATATTCCTGCTTTGGTGTGACACTTGCAATAGCGCTACTTTCTGGAAACAAACCGGATCAGATGGTACATGATAAGCCCAACTAAAAAACCGTAAGCCATATTAGTAGCCAATGAAACGATGACGGTCACGGCCATAGGAATTAAATCCTTATTTAACCGAATATCCTTGGCGAACTTAATAAGTTCTATCCCGACCAGAAACATCATAGCACCAACGATAGCCATCGGGAAAACGGCAAATAGTCCGGCGATGGAATTAGCCAGAAACAATCCCATAGAGATTTCTATCAACCCCTCTAAAATATTCGTTCCTCCTGTCCGTGCGCCAAAATAGTACTGACCCGCTAAACCGCCAGCCCCATGACACATTGGCATCCCACCAAAGAAAGGTAGGATCAGGTTCATAATTCCTTGATTCCAAGATAGTTTCCTCTCACTTACAGGTTTCTCCGGCCAGTAGGTTTTAATCAAGGAAGAAGTGGCAATGGTTGCGTTGGTAACTGTCAATGGAATCTGAGCAAAACCTGCGAGGAGCAGTGTCAGCCAAACTTCCTCAAGACGAAAGCCCGTAAGAGGCGGAAGACTGAGGGAAGGGGGATTGATTTGCTGGAATTGCCCTTTGGTAAATATAATCACCACACCGAGAATCATCAGAACGATGGCGGCAGGAGCATAGCGATTTTTTCGTAATACCAGCACTATGAGGATAGAGGCGACACCGATTGCCCACCAAGTAGAAATCATTTTGAAAGCCTGAATAGCCAGGAGCACACCAAGTGCGACTTGGATTCCACGAATAACAGAATTGGGTGTTACTCTTGCAATCCAACCTATGACACCGGTCGCAGCGAACACTAGCCAGATAACACCCATCGCGAACCCAGATGCATAGACCATTGATGGAGACCAATGCTGAGCGATAGCCACCACAGCCAGAACCTTCATAGGTTCGATAGGCATAGGGAGCCGGTACACAAGACCGGTAACAATATTTGCTATCCCCATCATTACCAGAAACCCTGCGGGATTGAGTCCACAGACAATGATATAGCCGATTGCCAGCGGAAAGAGTGTTCCGAAGTCCCCCGTAGATCCAGCCAATTCTCTTAAATTGAACTCAAACGACTTAATTTTCATAACCTGTCTTTTCCTCAGAATTTAGTGGTCGATTACACCTAACTTAAAATAATCGAACTACTTCGTTCATACACGACTCTAAGCAAAGTTTCGAAATTAACCACTAATTTTCCTTGTTGTATATCTTTATAGACTCTTATGCTTATTATAACTATTTTTAATATTTCTACAAAT
>JAHIPR010000225.1 GCA_018903015.1 bacterium | reverse complement strand
ATAAATCTGGATTATTTTAATAGTAATATTAAAGAAAAAAGCAGGATATTTAAAATAGAAGAAGGGAAGATAATTAATTTATGAAAGAAAAAGACCTAGTTCTCTTTAAAACAGCCCTGGGAAAATTTTTCAAAGAGAAAGACTGGAGCAAAAAGATAAAAGGGTATCAAATAATTGGCAATTGGGAGAATCTGGCGGGCAAGGAGATTGCTCAATCTTCTCGGCCGATTAAAATACAGGACCAGTGCCTTTTTTTGGCTGTAAAAAGCAATGTTTGGGCCAATGAACTGAATTTAAGAAAAGGAGAGCTTATTGAAAAAATCAACCGGGAAGCGGGGGAAGAGATAATTTCTAACATCCTGTTTAAGACCCGAACACCCCAGTTTAAAGACAGCCAAACAGGGATTTAAGAGAGGCATAAAGAGAGGGGTGAATTTTGACATAAGCGCCATAATATAGTAAAATTAATCAGGTTTTTAGAATAATAAATTAAATCTTCACAACAAAATATAAAAATAAAAACCGTGGCGGTAAGCTGCGGTTTCATTTTGACAGGAGTTTATGCTATTGCCAAAAAGAAAAAAGAAAACTAATAATACAGACAATCAATACACTGCTAAACAGATACAGGTCTTAGAGGGGTTAGAGGCCGTCAGAAAAAGGCCCAGCATGTATATCGGGAATACTTCCAGCAGAGGATTGCATCATCTTTTAGATGAAGTGGTAGATAACAGTATCGACGAAGCGATGGCCGGCTATTGTAAAAAAATAGAAGTGGTTATCCACCCGGATAACAGTGTTACTGTAACTGATGATGGGCGGGGGATCCCGGTTGACATTCACCAAGAAACCAAGTTACCGGCGGTAACTATAGTGCTAACCAAACTCCATGCCGGCGGTAAGTTTGGAGGAGGCGGATATCGGGTCACCGGCGGACTACACGGAGTAGGTATTTCAGTTGTAAATGCCCTTTCGGAATGGCTGGAAGTAGAGGTATATCGAGATTCAGGAATATTTTTTCAGAGATTCGAAAGAGGGGATGCCGTATCCGACTTAAAAAAAATGGGAAGATCTACCCGTACTGGGACTAAAATTACCTTTAAGCCTGACCCGACTGTTCTTGAAGACACCACCTTTAATTTTGATAGTATTACCCACCGGTTAAGAGAAATCGCTTTTTTAAACGCTGGGGTTAAGATTAATTTAAAAGATGAAAGGGAAGAGAATAAAGAAGTTTCTTATAAATACAATGGAGGGATAAGTGAATTTGTCAGCCATTTAAACAAAAACAAAGACCTTTTATTTCCAAAGCCCATCTGTTTTACAGAGAAGAAGGATGATATAGAAGTAGAGGCCGCATTACAATATAATGACGGTTATACTGAAAACATCCTTTCTTTTGCCAATAATATAAATACAGAAGAAGGAGGAACCCATTTAGCAGGATTTAAAGCCGCTATAACCAGAGTAATAAACGATTATGCCCGTAACAATTTATTGTCTAATGGTAAAAAATCATCTTTAAAAGAAGGCGAAAACAATCTTTCCGGCGATGACGTAAGAGAGGGATTGACCGCCGTAATTAGTGTAAAACTATTAAACCCTCAGTTCGAAGGCCAGACTAAAACTAAACTGGGGAATAGTGAGGTAAGGGGGATAGTATCTTATGTTGTAGGAGAAGGCCTAAACAATTTCCTTAACGAGAATCCAAGTATAAGCAAGAAGATACTGGATAAATCCATTTCTGCCTTAAATGCCAGGGAGGCAGCCAGAAAAGCTCGAAATCTAATCCGGCAAAAAAATGGAATATTAGGATTAGGAACTCTTCCCGGAAAATTAGCTGATTGTTCGGAAAAAGACCCCCTGTTCAGAGAGATATTTTTAGTAGAGGGTGATTCCGCAGGAGGCTCAGCCAAACAAGGGAGAGATAGAAGATTTCAGGCTATCCTGCCCTTAAGGGGCAAAATTTTAAATGTAGAAAAAGCACGTTTGCATAAAATATTAGATAACAACGAAATAAAATCTATGGTTACCGCCTTAGGTATAAACATCGGGGAAGATTTAGATATTGAAAAATTAAGATATTATAAAGTGATCATAATGACCGATGCAGACGTCGACGGAGCCCACATAAAAACTCTGCTTTTAACCTTTTTCTTCCGTTATATGAAACCGTTAATCGAAAGAGGGAATATTTATATTGCCCAGCCCCCTCTCTATAAACTTGAATATAATAAAGAGAGTTATTATTTATATAACGAGCAGGAGTTAAACGATAAGTTAAAAGAGATAGACGGCAATCCTCGAATTCAGAGGTATAAAGGCTTAGGAGAAATGAATCCTGAGCAGTTATGGGAGACCACCATGAACCCGGGAAACAGAGTTTTAAAGAGAATAGAGTTGGAAGATAATTTAGAAGCAGAAACCATGTTTACGGTTTTAATGGGGCATAAAGTTGAGCCCAGAAAAGATTTTATATATCAACATGGCTTAGAAGTGAAGGAGCTGGACATATAATAGCGTAGAGCGTATAGCGTTTAGCGTATAGTAAAAACGAAAAACTGTGAACCAATAACTTGTATTTAATACTAACGACTAACAACTAAGCAAATCGGAGAATTGTTAAATTATGAAAGAAGAAGAAAAAGACAATTTGAATAATAATAACGAAGAAGAAAAAGAAGAGCGCGAAGAAGAATTAACAGAAACAACCAGGCACTTACTTACTGATGTTGGAAAAGAGATAAAAGATGCCTATCTCAGTTACGCCATGAGCGTAATAGTGGGACGAGCTTTGCCTGATGTCCGCGATGGATTAAAACCGGTTCATCGCCGGGCATTATATTCTATGGAAAAAATGGGCAATACGCCCGATAAAGCTTATAAAAAATCGGCTCGAATAGTAGGAGACATAATAGGTAAATACCATCCTCATGGCGATATAGCAGTATATGATACCATCGTCCGGATGGCCCAGGATTTTTCCTATCGTTATCCTTTGGTCGATGGTCAGGGAAATTTTGGTTCGATAGATGGCGACTCCGCAGCTGCCCAAAGATATACCGAAATTCGAATGTCAAAGATTGCCCAGGAATTATTAGCCGATATAGACAAGGAAACGGTTGACTTTGCTCCCAATTATGATAATTCCCTTAAAGAGCCGAGAGTTTTACCGGCAAAAATTCCCCAACTATTACTTAATGGTTCTTCGGGAATTGCCGTGGGAATGGCCACCAACATCCCTCCTCATAATTTAGGAGAGGTGGTTGATGGCGCAATAATGACAATCGAAGATCCGCAAGTTTCCGTTAAAGAATTAATGACCGCAATTAAGGGCCCTGATTTTCCCACCGGCGGCATAATTTGCGGCAGAGCGGGAATAAGGAGCGCCTATGAAACCGGAAAGGGAATCATAAAAGTGCAGGCTGCAGTATTTACCGAAGGAGTAGACGGCGGAAAAAATGGAGGCAAGAAAAATCCCCGCATAATAATTAAAGAGCTCCCTTATCAAGTAAATAAAGCAAAGTTGATAGGGGACATTGCCCAGCTGGTTCAGGATAAAAAGATACTCGATATTACCAACCTAAGGGACGAGTCAGACAGAAAAGGGATGCGGGTAGTTATTGAATTAAAGAGAGGTGCTAATGTAGATATAGTGCTGAACAATCTATATAAGCATACTAAGATGAAAATCACCTTTGGGATTAATGTTTTAGCAATTTCCGAAGGCCGCCCCAAAACCTTTAATTTAAAAGAGCTGTTAGAATGCTTTTTGGCCCACCGTAAAGAGGTGGTGGAAAGAAGAACCAGATATGAATTAAGAAAAGCCAAAGAAAGAGCCCACATCTTAGAAGGGTTGAAAATTGCCCTGTCTAATATTGATGAAGTGGTGCAGATTATTAAAAAATCGGATAATGTAAAAACAGCGCACGATAAATTGAAAAGCAGATTTGGGTTGAGTGATATTCAAGCACAGGCCATCTTAGATATGAGGCTGCAGCGTCTTACCTCTCTGGAGACCGAAAAGATTTTAGAAGAATATTTAGAATTAATAAAACGCATTGCCTATTTAGAAGATATATTACAAAACGAAAAGAAGCTCATGTTGATAATTAGAGATGAGCTGTTAGAGATGAAGGAGAAATACGGTGATGAAAGAAGGACTGAAATAATAGAAGAAGAAGGAGAGTACGAGATTGAAGATTTCATTACCTCTGAGGATATTGTTATAACCTACACCCGGGACGGATACCTTAAGCGCCTTCCTTTAAGTACTTACAGAAAACAGAGGAGGGGAGGAAAAGGTAAAATTGGAATGACCACCAAATTAGAAGACCTTGTAGACCAGGTGTTTGTCACCACCAACCTTCATGATATCTTATTTTTCACCAGCAAAGGGATAGTTTATAGAAGGAGAGCATATCAGATTCCCGAGGGAGGGAGAACTTCCCGGGGGGTTGCAGCAATCAATTTATTAGGCATTGAGAAAGATGAACACATTACCACTCTTATTCCTATAGAGAGCAATGAATTGGCAGAATCAAAAGAAGAAAATAACGAAAAGTGTCTGTTTATGGCCACTAAAAAAGGGAAGATAAAAAAAGTTTCTCTTTCCCGTTTTTCTAACTTAAGAAATATCGGGATTATTGCCATACGTCTCTTACCAGAAGATGAATTAATCGGGGTAAAGCTTGCCGAGGATAATGAAGATGTTATTTTAACTACTAAGCACGGAAAATCTATCCGTTTTTCAGGAGACCCGATAAGGTCCATGGGGAGAATCACCTTTGGGGTAAAAGGTATCATTTTAAGGGCTGAAGACTCTCTTGTAAAAATTAGTTTAGTCCCTCCGGGAACGGATAAATACTTATTGTTAGTTACCGAGAAAGGATTTGCTAAAAGAACCCTCTTAAAGGAATTCAGAGAATTTAAAAGACGAGGCAGTCAAGGGCTAAGATCTATTAAACTCACCGAAGAAAGGGGTTTAGTGGTAGATGTTAAAGTGGTGAGCGAAGAAGACGAGATAGTATTAATCAGCCAACAGGGGATTGTTATCCGGGTTCCGGTAAAAGAGATTCGTCATACCGGGAGATGCACACAAGGAGTTAGGGTAATGAACCTTGCGCCGGAAGACAAGGTGGCCAGCGTTGCCCTGGTATCGAGTGAAGATGTTGACCTAAGCTAAATAAGTTTAGGAAAACAAAAACAAAGATACCAACCCAACCCAGCGAAATTTTGACAAAATTAAATTTGAGTGCTAAAATTATAAAAATTTAATAACAGGCCGACGACGGGAAGAGTAGGTTGAAAATTTTTTACTGTAGAAATTTTTCGACCGAAGACCAACCCGGAGGCTTAAGATGAATCTTAAAAAAAGAGCAAATCTTTCGGGAGAAGACCGTTACAGCTATTAAGAGAGCTCTGAAAAATGCAATTTCGGAGAAATAAAGTGGAACCGCGGAAATCTTTCGTCTTTATATTTAACATATAAATATAAGGCGAAAGATTTTTTTATATACTAACGACTAATCTGAAAGGTTGGCAGATAATTATGAAGAAAAATACGATTAATATCGGGATATTAGGACTGGGCACAGTAGGTCAGGGCACCATTAAGATTTTACAGGAAAATAAAGAGTTTATCGAACAGGGAATATATCCTTATAAAATATCCCTAAAAAAGATTGCCGATAAAAACAAAGAAATAATCCTTGAGGATAAAAGTTATTATGAAATCTTAACCGATTCAGCCGAAGAAGTAGTTACTGATCCTGAAATAGGTATAGTCGTAGAGACTATCGGAGGGTTTGAACCGGCAAGGAGCCTAATCGTTAGAGCCTTAAAAAAGGGCAAGCATGTAGTTACTGCGAATAAAGAAGTAGTTGCCAAAGCGGGGTACGAAATATTGAACCTGGCTCAGAAGAATAAAGTGCATTTTCTCTTTGAGGCCAGCGTGGCAAGTGCAATTCCTATAATAGGAGCACTTTCCCGTTCACTTACTTCTTATCCGTTAAAAGAGATAGTGGGGATTTTAAACGGCACTACTAATTATATCCTTACCAAAATGAGCGAGGAAAATAGAGATTATGAAGATGCTTTAAAAGAAGCGCAAGAAAAAGGGTTCGCAGAAGTCGATCCCGATAAAGATATCAATGGATTTGATTCCCTTAATAAAATATTTATTCTCTCTGCTGTTGCTTTTAAGGCAAAGATCAACCCGAACAATATATACTATGAAGGGATAAAGAATATCTCCAAGACAGATATTGAATATGCCCGGGAATTAGGTTATAAGATTAAATTACTCGCCCTAGCTAAAAACGGAGGCAAAGAATTAGATATAAGGGTACACCCGGCCCTAATACGGGAGGGACACGATTTAGCAAGTATTGGCGGAGCTTATAATGCTATTTTGGTTCATGGAGAAGGGTTTGGGGATTTAATCTTTTCCGGCCTGGGAGCAGGAGCACTACCAGCTGGCAGTATGATTGTCAGCGATATAGTGGAAATAGTGAGAGATTATGATAATTATAATAGTAAATTTAAATATTTCGAGGAGAAAAAAGTAAAAGATTTTAAGCAAACCCATTCTTCTTATTATTTAAGGATCAGAGTAAAAGACCGGCCGGGAGTTTTGGCGGAAATTGCCAGCGCTTTTGCTAAAAACAAGGTTAGCTTTGCTTCGGTTATCCAGAAGGGCGAGCCAGGAGAGATAGTGGATATTGTCTTTTTAACCCATAAGGCCAAAGAAGGAGATACCCAGGAAGCACTTAAGGAAGTTGCCTGTTTGGACTGTGTAGAAAAAATATGCAATGTAATTAGAGTGGTGGAAATATAAATTAGCGTAGAGCGTGTAGCGTTTAGCGTATAGCATACAGCGCAAAACGCAAAGCCATAGCTTAAAATTTAAATACATTTTTTTGTCTCGCGTGTTATATAGTAAAAATGAAAAGATAAAGAAGTAAAAATAGAACTTAAAATTTAATATTGCGAGAAAAAGTTTTGAGTTTTGAATTATGGTTTTTCGCTTTTCGTTTTAAGCTTTTCGCTGTGTAATGATAACCGACAACTGAAAACTGTAATTAAAACTAACGACTATTTTAGAGGAGAGGATTTATGATAAAAATTAGAGTTCCGGCGACTACCGCTAACTTAGGGCCGGGTTTTGATTGCCTGGGTCTGGCTTTAAAATTATATTTAAATCTGGAGATAGAAGAAACAGAAGAGGACCTGGTTATTGAATACCAGGGAGAAGGAGCGGAAAAGTTTTCGGCCCAAAAGAAAGAGGATATCCTAATCTGGAAATCTATAAACCTGGTTTTAAAAAAAACTTATAAAGATATCCATAAAAAGGGATTAAAGATAAGAGCACTCAATGAAATACCTGTTACCAGGGGATTAGGTAGTAGTGCATCAGCAATAATAGGGGGAATCGTGGGGGCAGTTAGACTCTTTAATATTGATTTCACTAATCAGGAGATTCTTGAATTGGCTTTTTCTTTAGAAGGGCATATGGATAATATTGTCCCTGCTCTAATCGGGGGACTTACCCTGGCTTATAAAACAGGCCAAGAGGAGATAAAGTGGACCAGGATAAAAACCTCGCCTGATTTACGAATTGTGCTGGCGATACCGGAATTTAGTTTAAATACAAAAGAGATGAGAAAAGTTTTGCCCCAAAAAGTAACTTTACCCGAGGCGATATTTAATTTAAGCAGATCTGCTCTTTTGGTTAATGCCTTGCAAAATTCCGATTGGGAAGTGTTGGTTGAGGCTATGGAGGATAGACTGCATCAGCCTTATAGGACATCCTTTATCCCGGGGATTGAAGATATGTTCTCCCAAATTAAAAAAACGGGTTTAGCCGGTGCTGCCCTAAGCGGTTCTGGACCTTCGGTAGTTTCTTTAACCAAAAAGGGTAGAGAGGAAGCGATAAGCAAGATAATGAAAGACGCTTTTTTAAAAGCAGGGATAAATTGTCGTATCTTAGTGTTGGAAGCCGATTTGGAAGGAACAAAATTGATAGCGTAGAGCGTGTAGCGTTTAGCGTATAGAAATACAGTGATAAGTAATTTGTAATGAGTAATAAGATTATATTTCTGAATTTATAAAACAGGTTACTTGTTACATATTACACATTACATAATTTGCTGGATAACTGGTTAACTAATTTGACTGGAAGACTGGAAGACCGGGTGACCGGTAGACTGGAAGATTTTTTAGAGGAGTGAATCTTTTACTGATGAATAAAATTATAGTGCAAAAATACGGAGGAAGCTCGGTAGCAAATATCGAGCGGATAAAAAAGGTAGCCGAGAAAATAGTAGAAAAGGCAAAAGAAGGAAATAAAGTGGTGGTAGTAGTTTCGGCGATGGGGAAGACCACTGATGAATTAATCAAGATGGCTGGCAAAATTACCTCCTCTCCTAATGAGCGAGAATTAGATATGCTAATTTCTACCGGTGAACAGGTTTCTATCGCCCTACTGACTATGGCTATTCACTCCCTGGGCTGGGATGCTATCTCTTTTACCGGAATGCAGGCCGGAATTGTTACCAATGCCGTTCATACCAAAGCCAAGGTTGCCGCTGTAAACCATAAAAAAATAGAGTCAGCTTTGGAAAAAGGTAAGATAGTTATCGTAGCCGGTTTTCAAGGTATTGACGCCAATGGCGATATTACTACTTTAGGTAGAGGAGGATCAGATACTACCGCTATCGCCCTGGCTGCCCAACTGAAGGCGGACAGGTGTGAAGTCTATACTGATGTCGATGGAGTTTATACTGCTGACCCTCGAATTGTCCCTTCTGCCCGTCGAATTCCGGCAATCTCCTATGACGAGATGGCTGAGATGGCCAGTTTGGGGGCCAAAGTAATGCATTACCGGGCAATAGACCTGGCCAGAAATTATAAAGTAAAAATTTTAGTTAGATCGTCTTTTACTACAGGAGAAGGTACGCTTATAAAGGAGGCAGACCCGATGTTAGAAAAAGTAATCGTAAGAGGAGTAACCCAGGAAACCAATGTAGGTAAAATCGTCGTCCAGGGGGTTCCGGATGTTCCTGGCGTAGCTTATAAATTGTTTAAAGCCCTAGCCGAAAAAGAGATAATTGTAGATATGATTATCCAAAGCGCTCATCATAATCAGGTTAATGATATAGCCTTTACCGTTGCTTTGAACGATTTTAATAAGGCTATCCAAATTTCCAAACAAATAGCAGATAAAATTGGGGCCAAAGGAGTAATATCCGAACCGGAAGTAGCCAAAGTCTCCATCGTGGGAGCAGGCATTACCAGCGACCCGGGTATGGCCGCCAGGATGTTCGGTGCCTTAGCCAAAGAAGGGATAAATATAGATATGATCAGCACTGCCGGTATCAGAATATCCTGTCTAATCAGCTCTTCCCGCATAGAAGATGCAGTAAGATCAGTCCATAAAGAATTTAATTTAGATAAAGCAGGTGAAGAAAAATGAAAACATATAATGTTGCCGTAGTAGGGGCTACCGGAGCGGTTGGAGAAGAAATGAGATTGGTTTTAGAACAAAGAGAATTTCCGGTGAAAAAATTAAGCCTTTTTGCCTCTGGTCGTTCAGCGGGCAAAGAATATGAATTTAAGGGAGGTAAGGTCGTAGTCCAGGAATTAAAAGATGATTCTTTTGGCGGAATCGATATCGCCCTTTTTTCAGGAGGAGACGAAGTAAGTAAGTATTTTGCTCCCCTTGCTGTTCAGCAGGGAACCATAGTAATAGATAATGGTAAATATTTTCGTATGGACCCCAACGTTCCTCTGGTAGTTCCGGAAGTAAATCCAGATGATTTAAAATGGCACAAGGGTTTAATCGCCAATCCCAACTGTTCTACTATTCAGATGGTAATGGCCTTAAAGCCGATCTATGATGAGGTAGGGATAGAAAGAGTGGTTGTAGCTACTTATCAGAGCGTTTCCGGAATCGGGAAAGAAGCTATAGCAGAATTAAAAGCCCAAACAGCCTCTATTGCCAAAGATGAAGAATTCGAGATCAAAGCTTATCCTTACCAGATAGCTTTTAATCTTCTCCCCCACATCGGTTCTTTTACTGAGAACGGCTATACTACAGAAGAGATGAAGATGTTAGATGAAACCAGAAAGATATTGGGAGACGATAATATCCGAGTTGCCGCTACCACGGTGAGAGTCCCGGTCTATCGGGCTCATTCGGAAGTAGTCCACGTAGAAACCAAAAAGAAAATTTCTCTTCAGAGAACCCGGGAAATATTGAGTGCCTTTCCCGGGATTAAAGTAATTGACAATCCGGAAAAATTAGAATATCCCCTACCTTTATTTGCCGAGGGGAAGGATGAAGTCTTTGTAGGCAGAATCAGAGAAGATATCTCTACCGAAAACGGCCTGGTGATGTGGATAGTCTCTGATAACCTGCGAAAAGGCGCTGCCCTGAATGCCGTCCAAATCGCCGAACAGCTAATAAAATGATAGGGGACAACTTTACAGATACATTCACACTATTTTTTAGTCGGAGGGAATAATTGTTACTGAATAGTAAAAATATCCATATATTAAAAAAAGAGGGAAAAGAAATATTATTAGTGGGTACTGCTCATGTCTCTAAAGAGAGTGCCCGGGAAGTGAAAGAATTAATTGAGCAAAAAAAGCCGGATAGTGTCTGTATAGAGCTGTGTTCTGCCCGCTATAACAGTATAAACAATCCGAACAAATGGAAAAATATGGATATTATCACCATAATCAAACAAAAAAAGGCCCTGCTCCTCCTGGCTAATTTAATTTTATCTTCTTTCCAGAAGCGATTAGCCCAGCAATTAGGAATTAATCCGGGTCAGGAGATGATTCAGGCTATTTCTTCAGCAAAAGAGATAAATGCCCATCTGGTTCTTGCCGACAGAGATATCCAGGTCACTTTTACCCGTGTCTGGAAAAAGCTCAGTCTCTGGGGAAAAATGCGCATACTTTTTATGCTAATCTTCAGTATGTTCAGCAAAGAAAAAATTTCGGAAGAAGAAATTGAAAGACTAAAATCAGAAGATATTCTTACTGCTGCCTTAAGCGAATTAGCCCGTTCCTTTCCCCGATTGAAGAATACTTTGATAGATGAAAGAGATCAATACTTGGCTGAAAAAATAAAACTGGCCCCGGGCAATAAAGTCATTGCTGTTGTCGGTGCCGGGCATATACCGGGAATTAAAAAGGAAATAGGTAAAGAGCATGATTTAATTGCCCTTACCAAAATACCTTCTGCTTCCAACTACATAAAAGTATTGGTCTGGGGTATCCCCCTGGTAATCATTGCTATTATTGCCTCTACCTTTAGCTATTCTCCCCCTGTCGGCTTCAAGCAAATTACTCAATGGTTTTTATGGAATGGCTCTCTATCTGCACTGGGAGCATTAATAGCCATGGCGCACCCTCTCTCTATGCTTACTGCCTTTATTGCTGCTCCTTTTAGTTCCTTAAATCCTCTTTTGGCTGCCGGGTGGTTTGCCGGTATTGTGGAAGCCCTGATCAGGCGTCCCCGGGTAGAAGATTTCGAACAACTGGGGAATATCACTACCCTTAAAGACTTTTTTCATAATCGGGTGACTAAAATATTACTGGTAGTGGCTCTTACCAATCTGGGAAGTATGGCAGGGACATTTATCGGTGGAGCAAAAGTAATTCAGCTCTTTATCAATACCATCAATCCTTAAAATTCTAAAAATAGGATGTGTCCCTATTTTTTCAAACAGATAGAAGAAGAAGTCATGGTCTGTGTATGCCAAGTCGTTGTTCAGTTGCCTGCAAGATCATTTTTAACGTTTCGCCATATGATATGCCTGTAATCTCGGCCATCTTGACCAGATGACCATCCCAGCACCAACCCGGGTTGGGATTTACTTCAAGGAGCTTTGGGGTGCCATTAGCATCGACTCTCCAGTCAAATCGACAGTAATCTTTACATTCCAACCTCTCGGATAGTTTCAAACAACACTCTATAATAAATTTTTCTATATCTTCCGGAAGGTCAGCAGCGGTAGATTTTATATTCCAGTAAGGTGATTCCGGGAGCCACTTAGACTCGTAACCGCATATCTGTGGCAAGTTTTCTGGCAGCAATGAATAATCTGCCATAATGATAGGTAAGACGGTATAGGGTTCAGGAGGATTTCCTATTATCCCGACACTAAGGTCTTTTCCGGTAAGAAGTTCCTCAATCAGAATGGGTTTATCGTAACCAAATTTTTCCCTGATCTCTGAAATAGCATTTACTAATTCTTCAAAATTATTTGCAACGCACATCTGGGTAATCCCAAAACTGGAATCTCCGAAGTTGGGTTTTGCAATTACCGGAAAACTAAAGGGCAATTCAAAGGTAGTGTCTTCGGGCTTAATAAAGAAAGCTTCCGGTACCGGGATTTCCATCTCCCTGGCAATTCCACGTACTAATGATTTGTCATAACAGTAAGCAAGGCATTGGGGCCCTGAGCCGGTGTATGCTACACCGAGCATTTCCAGCAAAGAGGGTATATGGAGCTCTTTTTGCGCATCATTATAGTAACCTTCATCACACAGGTTAAAGGCAAAATTAATTTTCTCTTTCGCTTTTACTAGGTCATGTATTAAAGTATCGTGATTGTTTAGATAAGTAAAATTAAAATTTTTCAGTTCCTTTAATCCTGATTTTAATTGGTCTATAGTGTAAAAATCATCATCATCAAAGATGGTAGAAGGTTTTAAAAGGTCTGCTTTTTGAGGGTCTCCTAAAATGACTACCACATTTTTTAGCTCTTTTTTGAGCTTCTTTTTAACAGGTGTCCATTCTTTTTTGGTCACAGTTGTAACCATTATACATCTTTCCATCATACCCAAATCTTGATTTCGTTTGGAATCAGGAGAGATTTGGCCATGAAAAGTTATGTCACTGAAACCAGCTGTTTCCAAAAGGCGAGTTAAACTTTCTTT
>JAHIPR010000224.1 GCA_018903015.1 bacterium | reverse complement strand
CAGAACTATTTTTAAAAAGACTTGCAAATTCCTGCTGGCTTTTCTTTAAGTCTTCTTCTGCTTTCTTACGTTTAATTTCAGATTCCTTTAATTTAGTAATCTGCTGACGTAATTTCGCTAATTCATTGATAAGTTGTTCCTTGGTTTTTTCGTTATCTTCCATATTGTCCATCCTCTAAAAATCAAAAAATAATTTTATTCTTCTTTTTAAATTATTACCTTAACTTGTTTTACTGTTTTCCATAAGAATTTTTGGTGAAATCTTGCATTATTTTAATATCTTCTTCGGGTATTATTCTACACTTACCAACGCTTTTACTTAAAATATAAATATGAGCTGTTTTTTCAACCACGTAGCAAATCTTCATCGTCTCTTTCATATCTTTCCCCACGCAGAGAGTCCCGTGATTTAGAAGAAAAACTGCATTTCTATTTCCTAAACTGGCAACTGCGTTCTCGGCTAACTCATCTGAACCGGGTAAAGCATATTTCGCACATAAAACTTTTTCTCCCACTATCTGGACAAAATCCTCACAAATTCCCGGAAGACTGAAGCCGGTTACTGCTAACACGCTCGAATAAATAGGGTGATAGTGCACTATGGCACCTACATCCTTCCTGGCATTATATATAGAAAGATGCATGGGCATCTCAATAGAGGGCTTCCTAAACCCCTCAATTGTTTTTCCTTTCTTATCAACCACAATGATATCCTCGAGGTTAATTTCATTATAATCCATACCGCTTGGCTTAATATAAATCAGGCTTGTTTCAGAATCCAAAATACTAATATTCCCCCAGGTCCCTATGGTTAAATTCTGCTTATATAGTTCTCTTCCTGTATCGATTATCAATTTTTTAAACTTTTCGGATATTTTTGCTTCCATATCTACTCCTCATATTTTTATTTTTCCTTATTATATTTATATACTCCATAATATTTTAAAACCCTTCTTTTTTCAAAAAAATCTAACAGATAGCGCTATGGATAGGAAAGTTAACTTAATTTAACTTAATTTTATTTAAAGGCAGATTCTTTTTGGGTTTTATCAATAATAGAAAATTTGCAAATAATGGCTCCCGCAATAACCAAACCACAGGCTATCCAGAGATTGGCTTTAACTGCTACCTGAAGATACAAAGAACTGATAACGATAGAAAGTAGAGGAGTAAAATAGGAAAGAGAGACAACCAGAATAATTTTACCTTTCCGCATAGCCCTATCCCAGAAAGTATAAGCTAAAAAAGTGGGAAAGACAGACATATATAAAAGCTCTACTATCACATGTGGTGTCCAGTAAGATTCTTCTGGAAACATAAACCTTATTGTGGTTAAGACTAATCCGGTAGCCAAAAGAAAGAGGGGGACAGCCCCACCCTCAGTATGACCGGCCCAGCGGCGAACTAAATTAGAATAGAGCCCCCAGGTAATGGCAGCCATAAAGGCTAATAAATAAGGAAGATAACTTACTTGGAAATTTCCTTTGAATACCTCCCAGGAAAACATTCCACTTTGCACTGTAGCCAGGTAAAATCCAGCAAAGGCAATTACTATACCGGGAATTAAAATTATTTTCCCTTTCTTATGCAGAATAGGAAGGGAAAATATCAGAGTTAAGCCGGGCCAGAGATAATTAATAATACTTACTTCAATGACCTGTTCGCGGCTAAAAGCTAATCCCACCGCCAAATAAAGACAGACCATATAAAAAATAAATAAAGTTCCACAACCTATTAAATATAAAATAGGCAGCTGGAAGGTTTTTTTAATTTCTTCCGGTTTATTAATTAAGTAGATACAACCCCAGATACCGCTCAGCATATATATCCAGGAAGCAGCGGTTAAAGGTCCTAACTGCTCTGTTAGGCTTCGGGAAAAGGCAATAGTAGTCCCCCAAAATAATATGGCCAATATTCCAAATATAGTATTTAAATTCTCTTGAGAAACAGATATTTTCAAACTATATCTCCTTCAGACTTTCAAGCTAACAAATTATTTATCCTGCCAATTAATATATTCATTCTACGTAAATAAATATTTAATTGCAAGAAAACTATTAAAATCGAGTAGAAAATTAGTTAGCCAGTTAGTTACTTGGTTAATTAATTGGGGATTAAATCTCGCCAGTAAGATGGGAAAGAAAACGGTTAATGTAGAAGGAAACGAGATACCAATCGATATGGAAGAACTTAATAAGGCGATGAATGATCCAAATTTTACCGGTAAAATTGTAGATATAGTGGATGAAGAAAAAGGAGAACATGTCGAGATAGAAATTGTGTAATCAAGACTATACATACAAATGATATCCATCTTTAAAAAAGAGAGCAATCTGTTTCCTCATCGCTCCCTTTTTCAGTACTCTCCTTAGAAAAATTTCCACTACCCTGGTGGAATTTTTCTCCTGCTGCTGTTGCTGCTGTATTTTTTAATTCCTCTTTTTCTATCTTTTCATCTTTCAATTTTTTAATTAAAGGGCACGGCGTGCCGTGCCCTTTGGGTTTTGAAACCCTTGCAAATAAAGAGTTTCATGTTATTTAAATTTATACTCCTTTCTTAAAATAGAAGCTTTATGATAGAATATAAAAAAACAATCTTTGGGCAGGTGTAAATAATGTCACATATGGTGGGAAAATCGGCTTACAAAAAACTAGAAGAAAGGCTAAATAAATTTCCCCAGGGAGCTCCTCCTTCTGAGACACTGTCCAAGATATTAAGTATCCTTTTCAATGAAAAGGAAGCGGAACTGGTTTCTCAACTTCCCATAAAACCTTTCACCATTAAAACAGCCGGTCGAATATGGAAATTAGGTGCAGTCAATACCGAAAAAGTATTGGATGAATTAGCCGGCAGAGCAATCCTCCTGGATTCCGAACATAACGGAATTAAAAAATATGTCCTTCCACCACCAATGGCAGGATTCTTTGAATTCTCCCTTATGAGAACCAGACAGGATCTGGATCAAAAGCTTCTTTCTGAACTCTTTCATCAATACTTAAACATTGAAGAGGATTTTATTAAGGATTTATTTTTAGATAGTGAGACAAAAATGGGAAGAACTTTTGTGCAAGAGGAAGTCCTCTCCAATGACAACCTGGTTTCCATCCTGGATTATGAAAAGGCAAGTCATATTATAGAAGCCGCATCATCTATCGGAATCAGTATGTGTTATTGCCGTCATAAAAGGGAGCATTTGGGAAAAGCATGTGATGCCCCCATGGATATCTGTATGACTTTCAACCATGTCGCCAAATCTTTGGTAAGACATGGTTATGCCAGAAAGGTAGGAGTCCCGGAATGCATGGAATTGCTGCATCAAGCCTATGAATATAATCTTGTCCAGTGCGGGGAAAATGTCAGAAATAAGGTCAGTTTTATATGCAACTGCTGTGGTTGTTGCTGCGAATTCCTGGTAACAGCAAAAAGATTCGGGATGCTCCATCCGGTCCAGACTACTTCATTTATTCCAAAAATTAATGAAGATAACTGCACCGGTTGTGGAAAATGCGTCAAGACATGTCCTATTGAAGCCATAGAGTGGGTTTCGAATGATGATGGAACAAACAACAATTCTAAAAAAGTCAAAAAAAATGAAGAGATATGCCTGGGATGCGGGATCTGTGTTAAGGCATGTTCCAATAAAAGTATTACACTTGAAAGATGTAAGGAGCAGGTTATAACACCAGTCAATTCAGTCCACCGGATTGTTTTAATGGCAATAGAGAAGGGGAAACTGCAGGAACTGATATTTGACAATCAAGCCTTTGGCAGCCACAGGGCGATGGCAGCCGTTCTTGCAGTTATTCTGAAACTGCCCCCTATAAAACAAATGATGGCCAGCAAACAAATGAAATCAATATACCTTGAAAAACTTTTTGAGAGAATATAAAATTAATTAGTGTTCCCTTTTATTCAGTTCTCTAATAACTATCTTATCCAATATTTCCGCTGCTTTCAAAATAACCTCTCTACATTTTTTCTCTTCTGTTCGGTAATTATCCTTTAATGGTTTACATAGAATATCACCCATTTCTTTTTCAAAAGTATCAAATAATTCTTTACTTAATTCTTTAATTTCCGGATATTTGTGAGCAATATCTGGAACAAAGAGCTTCCCTAAAATCATAAGGGATGCTGTCAACACACCACAGACACTTTCGATAGCCATTCCCCCGCCAAAGGCAGCCGCCAGTTTCAGAGAATCCGGGTTTAGGTTAAGATGATAAACCTGATTAGCACCATATAAAATAGTTTCTGCACAATTTAGATCTTCGTCAATTCCATACCCGCCCTGGATTAATTCTTGCAACATTTATTTCTTCCTCCTGAAGTAAGAAACACTCAAATTTTATCGTGCCATTAAAACTCCATACACCTCTGTAATTGTGGGAATAGAGATATCATGTTCTTTCGCCAGACGGATTAAAGTACCTCCGAATATATCTCCTTCATGTCTGCTGTTTCCCTTTTCATAATCTCTTTGAAATGAAGTCTTGGTTTCGTAGGGAAAGGTCTGGACTTTTTGTAGAGTTTTTTCTACTATATCTTGCTCAAAATCTATATTTTTTGCTTTCCCGATTAAAACAACTTCTTTCATGATATTTTCCGTCATACTCTTTAACTTATCATCAGCGAGTACTTCTCCTATTGTTTTTCCGGAATAGGCGGTCATTAAACTAAACGCTGTAATAAATATATACTTTTCCCATATTGCAGGATAGGGATTATCATGCCAGGTGTTGCTAATCCCCATTTGATTAAAAAATTCAATAAGATAATCATAATTATAACCTAAGTATCTCGGGTCTTTACCAAATATGATATGTCCTTCAAGACCTTTTTGTCTGATGGTACCGGGTTTTTCAATACTGGAGGAAACATAGACACAGGCCAGTGAGACTATCGCTTTTTTTAAACTGGTCCTTATACGCTCATAGATATCTACTCCGTTAAGCAAGGGGAGAATTATCGTATCAGCGGATATATTTTTTGAAATTGATGCAGCAGCATGATCCAAGTCATACCCTTTTACACATAGTAAGTATAAATCCGGGGTAGGAATATGTCTTATATTATCGGTGGCGATATTCGGAAAGCAAAGAAATTCCTCTTTGTCGGTGATTAGATTCAACCCGTGTTGCTGAATAGCTTCTAAATGTTCCCCTCGGCCTATAAAATAGACCTGTATAGCACGGTCACCATTGCTAACTTCATGAGCTATTCTGCCGCCAAAATACCCGCCGACACCTCCGATGCCATATACACATACACTTTTAATTTTTTTAGACATGCTTCCCCTTTCTACTTGTTTTTAAATCAACCTTGAGTTCACCCATTATTGGGCTAAATTATATTAAGTATAACCACCATTAGACATTTTTTTAATTTTAGCAGGTTTTGTAATTTCTGTAAATTGGTAAATCAGGCAATTGATATTTTGTGTCAAATGTGAAAACTTAACCCCATTTCCATAAAGTACTTCCAAATGCAGAAAACTGTGGAAAATTGCCCCTTCTGAAAGCCTTGTAAATAAAAGATTTTTATAGAGCAGTAAATTTACATTACGTAAAAAATGCTAAAAGCCTTACAAACAAAGGGCTTTTGTCATTCCCGCGGAAGAGGGAATCCAGCATTTTCATAAGAAATTTTCTATATCATCAACCGGATACCATGATTTAGATCCAATTACTGAATCGATTCTGGTTTATACGCTGCTTTACATTGTCAATAGAACTGTCCCTGTGACATTCTGCAATCGAAAATATTTTTCAAATGAAAGGGTAATTTTAATAGCTTCTTCTACTTTTTTTAAATAGCTATTATCTATAGAGCCTATCTTATTAATTATACGACTTTTGTCTATAGTTCTAATCTGTTCACATTGTATAGTACTATCTTTTGTTAAACCACTCTCACCCTTATTAATCCATACATGACTTGGATATTTCTTTTTAAACCGATCTCTACTTGTAATAACAAGTATAATAGTAGTGGGAGAAGCTGAATTAAGTACATTGTTTTGAATAACCAAATAAGGTCTTATTTTTCCGGTTTCTGAACCTTCTGTGGGATTCAGATTTACATATACAATATCTCCTCTAAATATATCCATTTTTTATTATATATTTTCTCCATCAGCATATTTAAAATCATCACATATTTTAAGATTTAATTTTGCAGTATCCTTACATTGTTCGATTAATTCTTTTTTTAATATTTCTATTTTTACTTTTTCAATATATTCTTTCGTAGCTTCTCGGACTAAATAACTAAAATTAATATTCATTTCCTTGCTTATTTTTTTCGTTTCTTCTAATATATTATGTGGAAAGCATATATTCTTTCTTATCATATTAATTCCACTCATTTATACACACCTCTATATATTATTTATATATATTATAAATACCTTATATATATATTGTCAATAGTTATCATAAAGAGATGGAAGTTTATACTGAAAGAATGAGATCTGCACTAAACTTTGAAGATCTTAAGAATAAAGGTTCTCTTAACCTTTTATAATTTCTCTAACTTCTCCAGTAACCGATATTAGTTTTTTCTAATCAAGGTAAACCTTAGATTATAAGACTTCTAAGAGCATAATGCGAAAAAACGTTCTTATTTGCATTTTTTTTGCCGACCTATCTATTTACCCTTCAAAAACTACTCTTTTTTACTTAATATTTTATTCTTCCTAACTCCAATAATGTTCTTGGGGTCAAATCTTTATTTTTGACAAATAAAATCATTGAGGGCAAATTATACTATTTGTCAATAATAAAGATTTGACCCCATTTGTTACTTTTGCTTGTCCATTTCTTTCAGATAATTTACGTAAGCTGAGCCTAACTCAGTAATAGAAAAAGTATATCCTTCCTCTTCCCGGATAAATTCTAAATCAAGGAGGGCGTCTAATATGGCCTCCCGCTCTTCGGGGTCGGATATTTTAGGCTGCCATATATTATCAAATTCTTCTCGGTTTACCGATTTGGATTTATGAATCCAGAATAAAACATATTTTGCGTATAATACCAGATAAGTATCGGCATAGAGAAATCGCCATTTAATATTTTCCTTTTGCAGTTTTCGAATATGCTTAACCATCTCTTCTTCTCTTAAAACGACGGAGTCTGTTTCTTGAATTTCTCTATTTAATATATTGTCCCGCTCAAAATCGTAAGAAGGGGTTAAATCACCAATATTAATATCTAAAACTGAACCGAGAAATTGTTCTTGTTTTGACTGTTGAGAATCGTGCTGCTCTGATTTTTTAGCAGTAAAAAATTCTTCAAAGAACTTGTAAATAGGCTTTTCAAATAATACTATACTGAGCACCAGATACACCATTATTAAGGCGACCCAGGAATTGGTTATTTCTGCTAACGATGGTTTTCCCGGCCACCAGATTAATAAAAGAATGCTGGCTATCACAATTAATAAGATAAATAAAACCACCGCAAAGACAATTCTTTGCATATTCAAAATTTCCATTTTTTCTTTTAAATTAATTTTATTCATCTATCTTATTTACCTCCTTAATAAAGATTTTATCTTGTTGCTTCTTTCAAAGCAGCTCTTGCCAGGAGTCTGGTAGAATCAAGTAAAGGTAGAGATGAATTCTCTTGATTTACTAACAGCGGTATTTCGGTACAGCCAAGAACAACCGCATCACACCCTTTGTTTTTTAATTCATCAATGACTTCTTTAAAATAGGTAAGCGCTTCTGAAGTAAAACAAGCATTAACTAATTCATCAAAAATTATCTTATTAATTCTCTCTCTATCTTTTACTTCGGGAATCATATATTTAATGCCAACCGTGGTAATCTTGGCAGGATAAACCGGGCCCTCCATCAAATATTGTGTGCCCAAAATTCCCAGGCATTTATAATCTTTTTGTTTTGCTTCAGCGGCAACTTCCTGCGCAATATGAAGCCAGGGAATTCGTGATTCTTTGACTACCAAATCGAAGGCCTGGTGTATGGTGTTATCAGGGCATATAGCAAAATCTGCTCCCACTTTTGCCAGTTTAGATACCGAAGATAACATTAAATCTGCTACTCCTCCCCAATCCCCTTTCTCGATATACCGCATATATTCGCTCAGAGGAAAAGTGTGCATAGTAACCTCCGGATGAGCGTGTCTTCCCAATAAACTTGTTCCTTCTTTGCAGATTGTACGATAACAAAGAGCTGCACCTTCTGCGCTACATCCGACTATTCCAATATGTTTTGACATAATTTTCCCCCCTTAATAAAAGAATTCGATAAAAAGAAGGAAATTCCTTTTTATTTTAAAAAAATATAGCAACTTTTTAATTTTTGAGGTTAATGGTTTTTTGTTTTTACTAATAATCTTAGAATCATATTTCGTCAACTCCATTTTAATATATCTCTTTTATATAAGATTCTACTACCCTTTTAATAATTTCTTTATCCTTATTAGTCTGCCTTGAGCAGTAAATCGGTTTCTTAATTTCCACTTCAATTTTGTGTAAGCTTCTGA
Organism: bacterium; assembly: GCA_018903015.1. The sequence continues at coordinate 5,402 of JAHIPR010000224.1, read as the reverse complement.
TAAATTTTGCTCCTCTTGGCAAAGCTTTATCGGCTCCTTTAATCCTTATAGGTACAATAGGTACTCCTATCTTGGTAGCCAGATAGGCGGCTCCTGCTCTAACGGGTAAATTATTCTTTTGGCGGTCAATACCCCCTTCGGGGAAAATTCCCAAAACTCCACCTCTCTTCAATATTTTCAAGGATTGCTTAATTGCCTTAATATCATTTTCTCTTTGAACCGGAATAGAATTCAACTGTCTTAACATATAACCAAGCCAACCTATTTTAAAAAGATAGGCCGCGGCTATAAAAATTACTTTAGGTCTAACCGATATCCCCAGAATAACCGGGTCTAGTAAACTCGAATGATTGGCGACAATAATAAACGGGCCATCCTGGGGTATATCTTCTTGACCGGTTACTTTTAGCCGAAAAATTAATTTAAAAATAATCCAACAAATACATTTGGCAATATTGTATAACAAAATAAGCTACCCCATTATTTGTCTCGGGTTTGTTCTAAAACCCAATCACTTATTATTTTTAAAACCTCCGGTGAAATTGTTTCCTCAATCTTCGCATATTCAGCAGGCAATCCCGTTTGAGTATTCTGAAAAAGATGATTAAGGCCGGGGAATTCTTTGACAGTAAAGTTTTTGTTGCCTCCGGTAATGAGGGCTTCTTCGATAGCACTTAGATTCTCTTTGGAGGGAACTTGTAAATCTTTCTCCCCATTTATAGCCAGTACCGGACACTTTACCTTACTCAAAGTTGGTTTAGGATCATAAGTCAGGAAAAACTTAAACCAGGGAGATAATAAGCTCTGAAGCTGGACCTTAAGGTAAACTTCCGGATCACCTATTGCTTTTTTTTCTTCCTCACTCATCTTTTCCCAATCAGCCATAAACATCTGACGAAGTTTTTCTTCAATAATCTTCTCGTCTTCTACTTCCTTAATGAGAGAAAATATTTTTTCATTATTCTGACGATTTTTAACAATATCTTCTTCGCTAATCCCCATTGCCCTGGCAATTAAAGCACCCTGCAAATATAAAATTTCTTCTCCGGTTAACCCTGTTCCTGCCATCAATACTATAAAAGCCACATCTGAAGATTTTACAGCAACCATCGGGTCAATAATGCCACCTTCGCTATGTCCGATAAGACCTATTTTAGTGGGATCTATTTCTTTACAGGTTTTAAGATATTCCACGCCTGCTAACACATCGGAAGCAAAATCTTCACTGGTAGCCCGGGAAAAGTCCCCGGTAGATTCTCCCACTCCCCGATCATCTACCCTGAGGACTGCAATATCCTGACGAGTCAGATAATCTGCTAATACCAGAAAAGGGCGATGACCAAATACTGTTTCATTTCGGTCCTGCGGTCCGGAACCGGTTATTAACAAAACTGCCGGGAAAGGAGCATCACCAGATGGTAAAGTTAAGGTACCAGCAAGCGAAATTCCTGCATCCTTATTTTCATATGTAACTTCTTCTTCTTTATAAGGATAAGGTTTTTTTGGCTCCTGAGGTCTAAGTATTTCCACTGCTTTATCAACCCGCTTAACCGTAAGGGGTAAAGTCTGTCCAGACTGCTTCCACGCTCCCTCAATGACTAAAAAATCTTCACTTACTTTCCCTTCAAAAACCCCTCCCGCAGATTTTACTTCCAGACGTAAAGTATTATCTTTAAAAATAACTTCTTCCACGGGGATATCAGTTGCTCCCTGGTCAGGACTATCCAAAGTGGCATTTAGAGTACCATCCGGATTTCTTGAAATTTTGAATACAATCCTAAGTTCTGTTCCAGGAACTTTCAACTTGCCCTCCCAGATACCTTCGATACCTGGGTTAGAAGTAACTTGCTCTTGCGCTGAAACTATAAAAAAGGCACTTCCTATAATTATTAAAGTAAAACAGATAAAAATGCTAAACAAAATTCTATAAATCTTTTTCACAACCTCTTTGCTCCTTTTTATTTTCAAAAATTATGAATTTGCACACTTGAATTAAGATGATACATCATTGTTAGTAAAAATAATTTGGGAATAGTCTTACTTCTTTATTCTACAAAATACCTAAAAATCCTCTTTTTACAGAAAAGCTTTCAATTTTTAATCTGGCAATCTCAGGGTTGAATAAATTCGGCCCCTACTAAAAATTCATATATTTTTTCATTTACCAATATCTTTTACCATTAATGAATTTATCGGTTCCTTGTTTTTTAATTTTCCTTAGATTTTTTAGATGGGCATCTTCATGAATGGGTTTTAGAAAATCTAATTTGATGCAAGTTTCAAACTCTTCGCACTCCCAGCAGCCTTGAATATTTTTCTTTTCGCAACATTTTCTGATTTTACAAAATGGAGGTCCCCCTCCGTCTCTACACACTCTGCCGCAGCGTAATCTAACCATTGCCCCTAAAGTTGCATAACACTTTTCATAATCTTTAAATTCTTTAAAGTATTTACTTAACCCTTTGGAGACTCGATCAAATTTTTCTTGCCTTAATTTTTTCCTCAAATCTCTGGCTAAATCTGCAATCTCTCCCTTGTAATTAACACAATCCCCGCAATAAAGTCCGCAATAAGCAACTAATTTTTTATCTTCGTTCATTGAGCTCAAACCCTTTCTTTCTTTTATCATTTTTATCTATTTACTCCTCCGTTTAACAAAATAAATTCTTATTAAATTAATTAATCCACATCTTACTTTATCTTTACTACAGAAAATAATAAAAATCCTTCTTTTTATAAAAATAAAACATTTTTTGTTTGACAAAGATATGTATATATGATAATTTTATCATATATAAAAAGAAATAAGGAAAAAAGATGAAACAAAGATCGAAAATTTTTATTATAGTCACGGTATTTGTGTTTTTTTATTTTATGCCCTTTAGCAGTTCTAAAATATTAAATGCATTATTGGAATCCTTATTAATGGTACAGGATTATGCCCGTCAGCATGTATTATTGTGCCTGATTCCCGCATTTTTTATTGCCGGAGCAATTGCTAATTTTATCAGTCAAGAAAATATAATAAAATATTTTGGAGCAGAAGCCAATAAATTTTTAAGTTATACTGCTGCATCTGTTTCTGGCACAATCTTAGCAGTCTGTTCCTGTACGGTTTTACCGCTTTTCGCCGGAATTTATAAACGTGGCGCAGGAATAGGGCCAGCTACTACCTTCCTTTATTCCGGACCAGCTATTAATGTATTGGCAATTATTTTAACTGCTCGAGTATTAGGATTTGAATTAGGCTTAGCTCGCGCCATTGGAGCTATTATTTTCTCTATAGTAATCGGCTTATCCATGCACTTTATCTTTCATGAAGACGAAAAAGAAAAAATTAAAGACAAAAACATATTTACTGAAAGTAATGTACAAGAAGAAAGACCCTTATGGCAGACAGTATTTTACTTCGCAATTCTGATAGGGATATTAGTTTTTGCTAATTGGGGAAAAGCTGAATCAATTAAAACTTGGCAAGTAATTTATAGTTTTAAATGGTATATAACCGGTATTCTTTCAACTATTTTACTCTGGATGATCGTTAAGTGGTTTAATAAGAAAGAACGGGCTAAATGGGTAAGTTCCAGCTGGGGTTTTGCTGAACAAATATTACCCCTTTTATTAGGAGGGGTTTTGGTAGCTGGTTTTTTATTAGGCAGGCCGGGGAGCGAAGCATTGATACCAAAAATATGGATTGAGAATTCAGTTGGGGGAAATAGCTTATGGTCAAATTTATTTGCCTCGGTAATCGGGGCTTTGATGTATTTTGCTACCCTGACTGAGATTCCTATCTTACAAGGATTGTTAGGAGCAGGTATGGGTAAAGGCCCAGCCTTAGCTCTTTTGCTGGCTGGTCCAGCTTTGAGCCTGCCAAATATGTTAGTTATCAGAAGTATTTTAGGAACTAAAAAAGCTTTAGTATTTATCTTTTTAGTAGTAACTATGGCAACATTAAGTGGAATGATTTTTGGATACTTTTTTTAAAAATATATATATATAATAAAGAGATGAAAGGAGGGATTTAGTATAAAAATTGAAATTTTAGGAACCGGCTGCCCGAAATGTAAAAAATTACACGAACTAACTGAGGAGATCATCAGTAAACTTGGTGTTTCAGCAGAAATTGTTAAAGTAACTGATATCAACAAAATTATCGATTATGGGGTTATGGTTACTCCCGCTTTAGTCATTGATGGAAATGTAAAGGTGGCAGGTAGAATGCCCGGCAAACAAGAAATTACTGATTGGATTGAAGAAAAGAAATAAAATACTAAAAATTAACAGAGTGCTTTAAGTGGAAAAGGTAAGGCATAAAATAACAAAAGGAGGTTAACTATGTGGTTAAAGAAAAAAAGGGAGGCCTAAATGTTTTTGAAAAATATCTAACGGTATGGGTCTTGTTATGTATTGTTATTGGAATTATTTTTGGTAAGATTATTCCCGGAGTTGCAAAATATCTTGACGGATTAGCCATTTATATTGGTGAGGCACCAGTAGTTTCTATTCCGATTGCAGTTTGTCTATTTTTTATGATGTATCCGATTATGGTAAAGATTGACTTCGGGGAAGTGTTAAAAGCAGGAAAATCTATCAAGCCGGTTGGACTGACTTTATTTGCTAACTGGGCAGTAAAACCTTTTACTATGTATGCTATATCTATCTTTTTTTTAGGTTTTATTTTTAAAAATTTTATTGGGAGTGAGGCAATGGATTTAGTAAAACTTCCACCTGGAGCAGATTGGGCAGTAGGAACAATTCAAGGGGCTGGAACTGTAGTGATAAACAATGGGATGAAATTGCTCGAAATCCCTCTGTGGAGAAGTTTTCTTGCCGGAAATATCTTGTTAGGCATTGCCCCCTGTACAGCAATGGTCTTAGTTTGGGGTTTCTTGGCGAAAGGCAACGATGGACATACGCTGGTTATGGTAGCAATAAATTCTCTAACTATGCTTTTTCTTTATGGACCGCTTGGTGGATTCTTACTTGGCGTAGGAAAATTACCAGTCCCCTGGCAAGCACTACTACTTTCTATAAGCATTTATGTTGCCTTACCCTTAGTGGCAGGTTATTTTTCCAGAAAATGGATAATAAAGGCAAAGGGCGAAAAATGGTTTAAAGAGAATTTTTTACATTTACTTACCCCGGTATCTATTGTTGCTCTACTATTTACTCTAATCTTACTTTTTTCCTTTAAAGGTGAGATTATTTTAACCAAACCTCTAACCATACTATGGATAGCTATTCCACTTTTTATCCAAACTAACCTTATCTTTTTTCTCACCTATGGATTAGCAAAACTATTGAAACTTAATTATGAAGATGCTGCTCCTTCTGCGCTGGTAGGAGCAAGTAATCATTTCGAGGTAGCCATAGCAACTGCTATAATGGTTTTTGGTATATCT
>JAHIPR010000024.1 GCA_018903015.1 bacterium | reverse complement strand
TCAGGTTTGATGTAGCCTTTTTGCTCCAGATAATATAGTTTATGTCTGGGGATATTTATTTTTTTTAGGACATCTGAAGTTTGCATTTATTTCACCTACAAATCGTAAATATAGATTTATTTTTATATAGTTTAACTTAAAAAAAATAAGATGTCAAATATAAAATTAAAAGCTGAATAAGAAATTTTATTTAGATTTATCAGAAGGGGAGAGGTCTATACCAAGTGGCTATTATTGACAGGATAAAAATAGAGGCAAGGCTATTTAAAAATAGAAGGCAAGAAAGATGGATAGATCTATTTATTCTTTTAGAAGAAGTGGTGCACTTTTGGAGTAAAATATGGGATACCTTTCGCTTGAAATTTGCATGTGGAAGATGTATAATCATTGTAGATACATTTTATAGTTCATTTTTGAAAGGAAGGTGCTATATGCAGACTACGATTAAAAAATGGGGTAACAGTCTGGCATTACGAATTCCCAAATTACTTGCATTAGATGCAAACCTGAAGCTAAATAAATTGGTTGATTTATCTATCGATAGGGATAGTATCATTATTACGCCAATTGGCGAAAAAGAATATTCGCTCAGAAAACTTTTAAAAGGCGTCACTAAAAACAATCTTCACGGAGAATTTGATACCGGAGCACCGGTTGGAAAAGAAATCTGGTGATGGCGAGCAATTTTATTCCGCATAGAGGTGATGTGATTTGGATAGATATGCAGCCTCAAGCCGGCCATGAACAATCCGGAAGACGTCCTGCAATAGTTCTGTCGCCAAAATCTTATAATAGTAAAGTTGGTCTGGCCTTATTGTGTCCGATAACCAATCAAATAAAAGGATATCCTTTTGAAGTCATTATTCCATCGGGATTAAAGGTAGCAGGGGTTGTTTTATCAGACCAGGTAAAAAGCCTTGATTGGAAAATTAGAAGTGCCGAATTCTGTGATAAAGTACCTGAGGCTGTGATCTTGGAAATAATTAAAAAACTCGAGACACTGCTAAGTTTTGATGGATAGTGACTTAATATTAATGAATCTTGTTGCTTAATCACTCTTTCTAAAAAACACTTTTAATGGTTTGGATCAAAATGGGTCCCTTTTTGAATAGTTAGATTTTTCTTTAATGAATAGTATGGGGCAGGGTAGGGGACGTAAATTTTTTATATGCTGTCCAATATTTAAAATGTTTTATTATTCTTCTTTCGATTAACCGGAGTATCTTGCGTTAATATTGTTTTATTTTATGCTCTAGCAACCTGTTCCCCAATACAAAGATTTTGATATTCCTTATCAAATTTCTCGCGAAATTCTTTATTTTCTATTAATTTATCCATATAAGTTTTAGTTATTTTTATAATAAATTCCCTTAAGCTATTGTTAAAAAAGAAAAAACCCGCCAGGGTGCGCATTGTAAAGAGGCGTAGCGGGTGTGTTATCTATATTATAAATCAACATATAAAATTGGTCAATATTTTGAACGGCCTCGTCAAAAAAGTTGCCATTTGACGTTTTTTGTCAACAATGCTATTTATTTCTATCTTGGCAAAGGAGTAAGGAGCTGGAGTTATTTCCCCAAAATTAAGATAACTATTTCAATAATTGTTCGTGAAATACTTTTGCAAAAGTATTTTCCTCTCTCTTGTTAAACAAGGGGAGACCGATTAATTTGTATTTTTTGCTCTCAGCCTTTAATAAATCGCCGTTGCTGTATTTATCCGTAATTTGCTGTAAAAATTCTTCTTTCCATCCTTCTTTGCTATCTTTAAATCCGCCTTCTTTGTCAGTAAATTGACTGCCTTTTGGTTCAATAAATATCTGATAGTATAAATTACCTTTTTTGCCTTTCAAAAATAGTAAAAAGTCCGGTTCAAATCCGCGACCCTGCTTAAAGTCATAAATTTTATACACTTCCTCGTTTCGGAGTAAATATACCTCGTCATATTTCTCTTCCAAATTCCCGATTATTTTTTTCATAAATTCCATCAATTCTCTTTCTTCGCTTGTTCCATTGAAACCGTTTAATACATACCACTTATGTTGTAGTAATTCAGCTTCTAAGTTTTTACTTTCTTGATCGATAAGCACACTTTTTTCTTTTATATCTCCAAATAAATCTTCAAAAGAAAAAGGCGAAAAATTTTCAGTTCCCAGATATGGGTTGGCAATTTCTTTGAGCTTTCTCGTAAATCCATCAAAAAAATCCAATAACAATTCTAGTTTTATATCATTGCTTATATCGCTTAAATCGGTTTTATCTTTCGAAGTGATTATATCTATCTTAAAGTTGCCAATAAAATTATCTCCCATTATTTCGTCAATACTATTTATGCTTAACTCGTTCTGTAAATTATCAAAACGCAAAAGTGATAAATCTTTTGTTGCCTTTTTATTTATAGCTTTTACAATAATATGCTTTTCAAAATCTTTTAATTTTTTACTGATTGTTTTGCTTTCTTTTACGGTGCTTTCTGCCAAAACTTCATCTTTTTCTTTATCTAAAACGATTTGCTGTTCTTTCATTGCAAATTCTTTCGTTTTGTATTCAAAAATAAAATCCTTTTCAAGCTCTGAGAGTGTTTGTTTTCTTCTTTCCGGATTATCTATTTTTTCGTTTTTCCAAATTTTTATTTCCTTAAAAAAAGGAGTGTCTTTAAAATCATCTTTAAGCGCAAACTTTTTTATCTCGCGATTATCTTGAATAAATCCCTTATTTTTAAGTTCGCGTTTTAATTCATCAAGATAGCGATGATCATCATCGCTGTGATAATAAAACTCTTCCAGTACTCTAAGCGGATTTTCCAGACTATTATCAAATTTTCTCTTATTTTTTTCATATTCATTATAAGTAAATGGGCAATAGCGCACACCTCGTCCGATAAGCTGTATTTCTTGTACAGTGGCTTGCCCTGCGAATCTCTGCCTGTTTTGATGCCTTTCATCACGTCCTTCATAAAGACGAACTATGTCAAAAAGGTTTAAAACATCCCATCCTTCCGTCAATCGTTTAACCGTAAAGATCGCGCGGATATGGTTATTTTTATCTTCTAAACTATTAAGCAATTGTTCCTGTTCCTCTGTTGTCTTTTCTTTGGTGGTTGCCTTGTTATCTTTTGAGTTAGTTATAATGCAATTTCTTTCGCTAAACTCATCTTTTATATAGTCCACAATCTCTCTAATACCAATTTTTTCATCTTTAATATACAGGAGCATTTGCTTAACACGACTTTTACCTTGTTCATAAACTTTAAATAAACTTGATTGATCTTGTTTGATATTCCTTTCAATATTTTTAAGAAAATCAAAATCGGCCGGTTTTAATTCGGTAATGAGCGACAAAAATTCTTCATAATCTTTTTTTGATTCTTCAATAAATTTGCTTCTAAAAAGCATTACCGGTTTAAAATTAGAAATATTGTTTTTGAGTGCAATTTGGTGGCGATACCAATTGAAAAGCAAAGCGAGTAAAATTTTATCTTTCTTTATTAGTGATGTAGAAACGAGATTTATTTCTTTGGTATAACCGGCTTTTAGAAAATCTACAAGTTCAAATTTGTAAATTGTTTTTGTTCTATACTTTTCTATAACATCCGCATTTTTTGGAATGGTTGCCGTAAATTCTAATAATACATTCTTATTTTCTCTGTTTTGCTTATCTTTTCCTTTTAGCAAAATTTTATTTATTACTGTATTTTCCCAGCTTTTTTCAATATCTTTTTCGCTAGCATTTTCTTTTAATTCCAACGGTAAATCCATTTCTATTTGTCCATTTCTTATCGTTGAGGCATTGAGATGGTGCGCTTCGTCGCCAATCATGACTAAATCTCTTTTCTGCAGATCTTCGAGTGTAACTGAATTCTCCCTTGCTAAATAAACTACATTATGAAGTTTATGAATTGAAGTAAATTTAATTTGTATATCATCTGTATCGTCGAAAGTATCCACCTTTCGAATATTTATTATTTTATCGTCAATCACAATATTTTGGCGAAAAAGGTACTTAGTGTGATTTTTATTGATAAAATTATTTTCGGTTTTATCAACGATATTGTTTTGATTGACGAAGAAAATAAAATGCCGGTAGCCCTTTTTGTAATAATACAAAATTAAAGCCGCCATGAGCATGGTTTTCCCGGTACCGGTAGCCATGTTGAACATAAGGTGATTCGGTTCAACTGAACTTTCTTTGTTTCTTAATTCCTCATTTGTTAAAAAAAGCTCAAGTGCTTTTTCTTGCCAGGTCCATAAAGTATATTTCAAGTTCTCTAAAATATAAGAGGGGAGTTTTGGTTTTATTACTCCATATTCATAGGCTTTTTCTCGAACGACAGAATAAAGAAAAGGTTGATCGGTTGAGTAGTTCATTTTGCTGAATAAAACTCCTCACTTAATTTAATATCTTTTTCTAAAAGATTATATTTTTTATCTGCTCTCTCGCTAAAGTTCACATACATCTGGTTCATATCCAACATTTCCACGAAAAGATTCTTTTGCTCATCCAAACTAAGTTTTTTAAACCCTTCCTCTTTTATTATTTTTTCCTTAAATTCTTTTGTTTTTACATTGTAATTTAGAAAATATCGTTCATAAAGCTCATCAAATAGCTTTTCCAATTCAGTTAAACTTTTTGCCTTCAAAATCTTTTCTTTTGCTTCCTCATTCCACCTGGCAAGTTCAATGTAAACAAAATCACCGCCACCTTGCCAGCCAACAGATTTTGAAATACCGGACTGGTCACCTTTAATAACATTATTTAAGCGAACAATACTATCATTTTCACCATAATCAAGTTGTTCAATTCCTATATATTGGCAATTCATTTTATGGGCAACCGCACAAGTTGTGCCAGTTGCTAAGAAAAAATCCATAATCAAGTTGGGATTATTATCTTTTTTAATTAAATCAATTAATCTTTTGATTAATTTTTCGGGTTTTTTACCTTTTTTGAGTTTTACGCCACCCTCTTTTGCAATACCCTCCCAAGAAATATCGCTCCATATATTTGTTAACATTTCTGTTGGCACTAATCTTCCGTCAACGTTTTTAATTTTTTTGGAATAAAATGAAATCTGCTGACCATTTTTAATAAATCTAATATCACCTCGCGAGGTTTCAACTGTGTGTACCTTATCGCTGGTTAATGATTTTTCTTTTGCTTCTAGAGTTTCTTTTCCGGCGTCATCATTAATTTCTGTATACCTAAAAACATTACCAGGATTTTCTAAGGCATATAATCCAAAAAGGCTTAATTTTATCTTATTAAAAATTTCCTTTTCTTTTATAATTTTTTCATATTGTTTCAATTCTTCGCTTAATTCGTCCCGAATCGTAGAAAATTCCCATTTTGTAATGTTTTCTTTGGGGTTTTTCACTACTAAAGAATAATTTTTATCATAATCAGTTTCAATGCTTAAAATATTTGGGTTAAAATTGTTTTTGTTTTTTGCATATATCAATAAATACTCAGCTGTTTCCATAACACCTTTATTTACAACCTTAAAACCAGCAGAAGATTTTGTCCTAACTGTTATTTTATTAATAAAATTACTTTGCTCCAAAATTTCATCCATAAGCATCATTAAACGGGCAACATTATAATCACTTATTTGAACAATTATTAAACCATCTCTATCTAATAAACTTTTTGCTATCTGCAGCCTATTTTTCATGAAAGTAAGCCAAGAAGAAAGCTTAAAATTATCATTATAAAAAGAATCAGCATCTTTTCCGTATGGTGGGTCAATATAAATCAACTTCACCTTTCCAGTAAATTGTTGTTTGAGACTATGTAAAGCAAGTAAATTATTCCCTTTGATAATCAAGTTTTCCCGGATAGTGCCATCTCTATCTCGTCTGAGTTCTTTAATTTTTTCCTCACCCTTAGCAGTATACCTTTTCCAATTCACAAGTGCTTTTGGATCAAAAAGCCGGTCAATTTCATCTTTGGCCAAAACTTCATTGAAAAAGATCTCATTTCTTTTTTGATCTTCTTTGGTCATTCCGCCCTCCAGCACACAATCCTTGAAAGGCCACTCCAAAACAACTTCGTCTCTTTCGCTCAATAGTTTATTTCCAATCCTCAAACCAATTTTTTTTTGGTATTGTGTGTAGGAATTATCTAGTTTGTTTTCATCAATAAAAAACTTTATTTCATTTTGTTTTAAAACAAAAACATCTTTAATTTTTACAAAAAACTTTTCTTTCGTTTCTTTGTCGCTAAGCAATAATTCAATAAGTTTTTCATCTAGTTTATCAATCAAATCCTTCAAAAGAGTTTCATTGAGTTCCTTTTTTTCTTCATCCCAAAGGCGAGAGTCTTTTTTCAGCAGGTCGTATAGTTTAGTTTTAAAATTAGTTTTCATATTATTTAACTCCAATAATTAAATTATAAGTTTTATCTTTCTTTAGTAGGCATATTAAAATGCTCAATAATTTCTTTTATGGTTAATCTTTTTTTCTTCAATTCCTTAATTTTTTCAAGGCGTTCTAATGCCTCTTCTTTATTATATTTCCGGGTTAATCTCTCCCCGCCCTGGCTAAAAGGCAAAATTCCAAGTTCAGTATAATATTTAAGCGTAGTTAATCTTATCCCGGAAACTTCTGCCAACTCTCCTATGGTTAAAACTTTATTTTTTTCAATGGTTTTTTTGTTCATTTTTTTCACCTGCTTTTTTAAGATCCTCGCTTTTTCTTAATTATTTTTTGATATTATATAAAATTTATATAGCCTTATAAATTTTTGTAAATTCTACTTCCTGTAATTAGGGTTATGGGAAGTTGAAGTTAATTTTTATCCTTCTTTGTCCTTATTTTTATTAGCCCGATAACTATCAAAATAGCCCCTATGGTTAATAAAATTAAAATTGTAGGTTCATAGT
>JAHIPR010000223.1 GCA_018903015.1 bacterium | reverse complement strand
GAATGTGCCTGTGGTCCCTGTATTGGCATGGGACAATCTCCGCCAACAAATAGCGTGTCTTTAAGAACTTTTAATCGGAATTTTGAAGGGAGATCAGGTACGATTTCGGCAGAAATTTATTTGGTGAGCCCTGAAGTTGCTGCGGCATCAGCAATTACCGGTTATCTTACTGACCCCAGAGAATTTGGATTAAAAGATTATGAAATTGAAATGCCTAAAACATTTTTTATTAACGATAATATGATTTTAACACCAGTTAATAATTACGAAGAGGTAGAAATAATAAGAGGACCTAATATAAAGCCGTTTCCGTTAGGTAAGCCCTTAAGTCCGGAGATTCAAGGAAAAGTTTTAATAAAAGTAGGGGATAATATCACTACAGATCATATAATGCCTTCAAATGCAAAACTTCTTCCTTATAGATCAAATATACCTTATCTTTCTGATTATTGTTTGACTCCTTGCGATAAGGATTTTCCGAAGAAAGCAAGAGAAAACAGAGGTGGCTTTATTATTGGAGGCTCAAATTATGGACAAGGATCAAGTCGAGAACATGCTGCTCTCGTCCCTCTATATTTGGGAATAAGAGTAGTTTTAGCAAAATCATTTGCGAGAATACACCAGGCGAATCTTGTAAATAATGGGATAATACCTTTGATATTTAAAAATCCAGAGGACTATGATAATGTTAAGGAAATGGATGAACTTTTGATAGAAAATACCCTTTTCCAGGTCAAAAAGGGGATAGTTAAAATTAAAAATTTGACAAATGGTAAAGAATATAAGATGCTCTTAAATATCACTGAAAGACAGAAAGAGATAATAGTTCAAGGGGGACTTTTAAACCTGGTAAAGTCAAAAGGGAGCGTTAAAGAATAATTATATTAAGGGGAAATAAAATTGGCGTACAATATTACCTTAAATTCTGGGGGATGGAATTGGGCCGGAGGTTATTGGTTTTAAGCAAGACATGATTTAGATGAAAGAAAAAAAGAAATTATTAAAGCTGGAAGAATATTACTTTATTATAGAAATAAAGAATTAAGTTAGAGGAGAAGATAAATCAACATGTCAGAAAAGATAATTATCCCTTTTATTGAAGGTGACGGTATTGGCCCAGATATATGGCGGGCATCTAAAATGGTTTTTGATGCAACGGTTGAGAAGATTTATAAGGGGAAAAGAAAAGTAGAATGGAAAGAAATTTACGCAGGTGAAAAATGTTATAAAAAATATGGTAAATGGTTAATTGAAGAAACATTTAAGGAAATACAAAAATATGGCCTTGCTATAAAAGGACCTCTCACCACTCCAATAGGAGGTGGATTTAGAAGTCTAAATGTGACTATAAGACAACAACTAGATCTTTATGCATGCGTCCGACCAGTTAGACATTTTTCTGGTGTTCCTGCACCAGTCAAAAATCCTGAATTTGTAGATGTGGTTATATTCAGAGAAAATACGGATGATATTTATTTAGGGATTGAATGGGAAGCATACTCTAAAGAAGCTACGAAAATAATCGGTTTTTTAAGTAAAGAATTTAAAATTAGTGTCAATGAGGATTCGGGAATAGGCATAAAACCTATGAGTGAATTTAAAAGTAAAAGATTAATTAGGAAAGCTATAAAATATGCTATAGAAAATAATAAACCCAATGTTACTTTAGTTCATAAAGGTAACATTATGAAATATACAGAAGGGGCTTTTAAAAAGTGGGGCTATGAAGTAGCTCAAAAAGAATTTAGGGATAAAATTGTAACCGAAGATGAAGTATATACAACATATAAAGGTAAAGTGCCATTAAATAAAATAATAATTAAAGATAGGATAACTGATGCAATGTTCCAGCAAATCTTGCTTCGTCCAAAAGAATATAGCGTTATTGCTGCCCCCAATCTTAATGGTGATTATCTTTCCGATGCTATTTTAGCCCAAGTAGGAGGTCTTGGATTAGGACCGGGAGCTAACATCGGCGATAATATTGCTGTTTTTGAAGCTACCCATGGAACTGCTCCAAAATATACAGGAATGGATAAAGTTAACCCTGGAGCACTTATTCTTTCTGGTTCTATGATGTTTGATTATCTTGGTTGGACAGAAGCATCTAGAAATATTGTTCATGCCCTGGAAAAGACAATCTCTTCGAAAGTGGTGACCTATGATCTAGCTCGCCAGATTAAAGGAGTTACCCCGGTTAAATGTTCTGAATTTGCCAAAGAAATTATAAGAAATATGGAAAATTAAAGATATTTGAATGTTTAGGAAATCTATATTTTTAAAATGAAATAATGATGTATTGAAGTTTGTTTGATAAGCTTTGAGTAACTTTTTTTAATAAATGGAATTATCTATTAGGTGTTTATTATAAAATAAAAAACTGAAAGTAGGGGTAAAATTATGCGTAGTGATGTAATAAAGAAAGGTGTGGCTAGAGCTCCCCATCGTTCTCTGCTTAAAGCGTTAGGAATAACCGATGAAGAAATGAACAAACCTTTTATTGGAGTTGCCCAGGCAGCTAATGAAATTATTCCTGGCCATCTCCATCTAAAAGAAATTGCTCGAGCAGTTAAAGATGGGATAAGAATGGCAGGTGGAGTCCCCTTTGAATTTTCAACTATAGGAGTGTGTGATGGACTGGCTATGAATCATGAAGGAATGAAATATTCTTTGCCGAGCAGAGAGTTGATAGCAGACTCTATTGAAATTATGGCCAAAGCCCATGCCTTTGATGCCTTAGTGCTTGTCCCTAATTGTGATAAAATAGTTCCGGGAATGATTATGGGGGCTATAAGAGTGAATTTACCGACTATTTTGATAAGTGGCGGACCTATGTTAGCTGGATTTTACCAAGGGAAAAATATTGCCTTGAGCAATGTCTTTGAAGCAGTAGGAAAGTTTCAAACAGATTCTATAAGTGAGCAAGAATTAAAAGAAGTAGAAGATTATGCTTGTCCGGGAATTGGTTCATGTGCCGGTTTATATACTGCTAATTCTATGAATATTTGGGCAGAAGCTGTAGGTATAGCTCTCCCCGGTAATGGAACTATTCCAGCTATTGATGCCCGAAGGATAAGGTTAGCAAAATATGCTGGAATGAGAATTATGGAATTGTTAAAAAAAGATGTTAAATTTTTAGATATTATTACTAAAAAGGCTATAGAAAATGGTATTACTGTGGAGATGGCCTTAGGAGGTTCTTCTAATACTATGCTCCATTCGCTGGCTATAGCCTTTGAAGCAGGTATTCCTTTTGACATAGATGATTTTAACCGAATAAGGGAACAAGTTCCGCAATTGTGCAGCCTTTCTCCTGCAGGAGAATACCATATTCAAGATTTAGATAGAGCCGGAGGCATTTCAGCTTTACTTAAAGAACTAAACAGGAAGAAGATAATTAATTTAGGGGAGATTACAGTAACTGGTAAAAATATTGGTCAGAACATTGAAAATGCTTTCATATTGAATAACGAAGTAATAAGAACCATAGAAAATTCCTATAATCCCAAAGGAGGTATTGTATTTTTAAAAGGCAATTTAGCTCCCCAGGGGGCAGTTGTAAAAAGCTCAGCAATTCATTCAGACATGCTAAGACACGAGGGTCCCGCCAGAGTATTTGAATCAGAAGAGGAAAGTACTAAAGCCATTTTAGAAGGCAAAATTAAAAAAGGAGATGTCATAGTAATCCGTTATGAAGGCCCTAAAGGGGGTCCAGGGATGAGAGAAATGCTAACTCCTACGTCGGCTATCGCTGGCATGGGGTTAGATAAAGACGTAGCTTTAATTACCGATGGACGTTTTTCTGGAGCTACTCGAGGAGCATCTATTGGGCACGTAGCTCCGGAAGCAGCCATGGGAGGTCCAATTGCTATTGTTAGAGAAGGAGATATTATTAAAATCGATATACCTCAAAAAAGGTTGGACCTTAAGATAGAAGAAGAAGAGATAAAACAAAGATTAGATAAATTAGAATTACTGTCTTCTACAGCAAAATCTGGTTATCTGAAATATTATGCTAATTTTGTAGGGCCCGCTGACAAAGGAGCAGTAAGAAATATTTAAACTTTTGGGTATTGGCGGTTTTTTATCTACAAACTTGTCAGATAAAATATAAAAAAATTTTTAAACTCCGCTTGACATTTAAGATTAATTGTTGTATTCTATTTTCTAATAAACAAAAATTGTAAACAATGAAGGAATAAGTAGGCAGACCGAGATTGTTAAAGAGAGCCAATGGTTGGTGTGAATTGGT
>JAHIPR010000222.1 GCA_018903015.1 bacterium | reverse complement strand
TCAAGAAGGGAGGAGGTAAACTTTAATTTTTTTGTTTTACAACTATGGAAAAAAGTCTGGCTTTTACTCAGGAATTTTGCTTGACTTTGAGGGGCTTAGGTCGAAAAAAGAAAATGAGGTCCCCCGTCACACACTTTATTGATGAATTAAAAAGTATTAATATATCGTTGCCTACTGTGGGAAGATGTGGGGTCTTTATTGTTGACAAATAGTTTGATTAACTGTCAAGAATAAAGATTTGACCCCAGTGATTTTACTAAACGGAAATAGAGAGAAAGATCAAAAACCAAGAGGTTAGTCAAATGTCATCAGTAGAAACTTACGATATGATGGGTGAAATCGATGAATACTTCGTTGGAACTTGTACTCATGTTAATGACATATCAGAGCATATGCTAAGGGAAGAAATAGATACCTTTGCCAAAAGACGGATTGCCTGGCTTCAAAGAATGTATGAAAAAGGCTCACGGGTGAAGATTACTTCAATTGATAATGATCAAGTTGGATTTTTGCATATTATGCCTATAGAAATTTGTCCCTGGGGCCCCGATTGGACAGGATCTAATGGTTATTCCTTGTCTGACTGTTATAGGAAAAGCAAAAGGTAGAGGGATAGGACGAGCCTTGATTAACTCAGCTGAAGAGGAGGCGAAACGTCAGGGTCGTAAAGGTTTAATAACCATAGGATACTACCATAATCACTGGTTTATGCAGGCTCTATTTTTCGAGAAGTGTGGCTTTTCAATGATAAAACGTAAAGGTACGATAGCTATTCTAGGGAAATTCTTTGAGGAATCTGTAGAATCCCCCCACCTTCTGGAACCAAACTTCCAGTTTAAGCCCATAGCAGGCAAAGTAGTGGTTGATCTTTTCTGGAATACCTTCTGTCCGACAAGTGACATAGAGGCACAACGAGTCCGAGAGGTTACTGCAGGATTTGGCGAGTCAGTAGTAGTTCATGAATACTGTGCAGACGAAAGATCGATTCTTTCTCGTTATCAAATTCCTCGCGGAATATTTATAAATGGTAAGGAGATATGGTGGGGACATGAAGCCCCCAAAGAGGGTATCCGAGAAGCTATTTCTAAAGCCTTAAGGCATAAGTAAATGAGAAGCACAATAAAGCGATATGAAGAAGCTTTAAACCGACTTAAAGAGATGAAAAGAAAATAAATAGATTGTAGAGAAGGATGATTTTATAGAAATTAGGGTGTACGGATACAAATAGATATAAAAAGATTAAAAAAAAGCGAATTGTATTCTGAGGAGCTGGGTATTTATTTAAAAGGAAACAATGATAAAGAAATTTTTAAATGGTTTCTGGCCAGTATTCTCTTTGGGGCAAGAATATCAGAAACAATTGCCAAAAATACTTACAAAACCTTTGAAAGATATAATCTTTTAGAACCAAGAAAGATATTAAAAGCGGGCTGGGATTTTTTGGTAAATCCGATTATGAGAGAGGGTGGTTATGTGCGTTATGATGGCAAAACCTCTACCCAAATTTTAAGAAATTGTGAAACCTTATAAATAACTGCTTATAAATTTTAAAATCCCAAAATATGCTGAAAAAAAGACTTTTGAAGGGTAAACTATATCTAATTCTTTTCAATTTTCGGAGCCATCTTTCCATTAATCATCCCGCCCTTAAGTAATCTTTTAAAAAATACTTGACAGGATATATAAAAAAGTTATATTATGGTCAAGAGGTATAGACCAATTATCATCCACAGGAGAATGCGATGAGCAATTTCTTTTTATATCAACAAGTAAAAGAACATATCTTAGCTTTAATCAAAAGCCGCCATTTGAAACGCGGAGATAAAATTCCTCCGGAAAGGGAAATGGCAAAAAAGTTAAACATCGGTAGGATGACTATAAGGCAAGGCATAATGGAATTGGTCAATGAAGGGATTCTCAACAGAGAGCAAGGCAAAGGGACCTTTGTATCTTTCAGACGCATAAGTCAACCCTTAGGAAAGTTAAGAAGTTTTACTGAAGAAATACGTGATTTAGGTTATACGCCAGGGGTTAAGTTAATAAAAAGAGAAATTGTTCAGTCAGATCATGAGGTAGCTCAGAATCTTAAAATAAATGATAAAGAAAAAGTTATAAAAGCAGAAAGATTGAGATTTGTTGATGATAAAATTTTTTCGCTTAACATCTCGTATTTCCCCTGTGAGAGGTTTCCAGAAATTTTCGAGATGGATTTAAATTGCCTTTCTCTTTACCAAATACTTGAAGAAAAACTTGGATTTAAAATAGAAAGAGCGTCTGAGACATTGGGAGCAACTGCTGCCTCTGCTGATGTTGCAAAAATTATGGGGATAAAGAGAGGAGCTCCTTTATTGCTTATGAAAAGGACTACTTGCATAATGAAAGATATTCCCATTGAATTTGTAAGAGTGCTTTTTCTTCCGGATAAATATAACTACGAGATTCAATTATCCAAATAAAATAGATAAGGAGATAAAATTATGGATATGTTTGAAAAATTGTTTAAGGTAAAGATTCCTGTTATAGGCGTAGTTCACCTTTCACCTTTACCGGGCGCACCATGTTATGATGGCGCATCCGTAAAAGAAATATCAAAACAAGCTATAAAAAGAGCAAAAGTGGTGACAGAAAATGGCATAGACGGAATTATAGTAGAAAATTTTGGGGATAAGATGTTTTTAAAGAAAGTCGGACCCGAAGTCGTAGCCGCAATGACCTATATAGCAAAGGAAATAAAAGAAAGCATAAGCGTTCCAATCGGAATATGTGTACTTCAGAGTGATGCTATAGCCGGTATCGCGATTTCAAAAGCTATTGGGGCAGAGTTTATCAGGATTCCTTATTATACCGAGACATATGTTGTAGATACTGGCATAATGGAAAGCATTGCAGCGGAGGCCCTTAGATATAGGAAATTTTTAGAGTCAGATGTAAAATTTTTTGCCGATGTTCACATAAAACATAGTTATCCTTTATCTCAACGTCCCATTGAATATGCCGCTGAAGATGCTTATTATAGAGGACTTGCCAACGCGATTATCATAACTGGCAGAAAAACCGGAGGAGAAACAGAAGTTGATGATGTGGTCAGAGTAAAAAAAGCCCTGCCCGAAGTTCCTCTTGTTGTTGGTAGTGGAGTAACTATTGAGAATGTAGATAATTATTTGCCTTATATTGATGCAATAATAGTAACCACAGGTTTAAACAAAGGAGGAGAGGTTGAGGCCGAGCCGGATTCTATTAGTGTTTCTAAGTTTATGGAAAAAATTAAAAATTATAGACAAAAATTATAAAGGAGAAACTAAATGACAAAATTAGAAGAATTTCAAAACTTATTTGGTGTAAACAAACCTATAATCGGGATGTTACACCTTAAACCTTTACCCGGTTCTCCGGTATATGATGGTTTAGGCCTTGATAAAGTTATAGAGGCAGCCTTGAAAGATGCTGATGCTTTAGTAAAAGGTGGAATAAATGGTCTTGAAGTTGAAAATTTTAATGATCCTTCATATTTTCCGGATACAGCACCACCTGAGACAGTTGCCTCAATAGCTGTAGTAGCAAGAGAGATAAAAAAAGAATTTCCAAATATCCCTTTAGGAATATGTATTTTGTCTGACCCTATATCTTCTATTGCAGTTGCACATGTCGTAGGAGCTAAGTTTATTAGGGCAACATTTTTTACAGAAGCTGCAGTGGATGTTTCGGGCTTAGTATTAAGAAGACCTCACGATATCCTCAGGTTTAGGAAATTTTTAGATCCGACAATTAAAATTTTTGCAGATATCCACATAAAACATTCTGCTCCTCTTGCCCAAAGACCAATCGAAGAATCTGCCTATGATGCTGCCTATTTTCTTGCAGATGCAATATTAATAAGTGGTAAGCACACAGGATTTCCAACACCCTTAAAAGACATAAAGAAAGTAAAAGCAGTTCTTGAGGATTTCCCGGTTCTTGTTGGCAGTGGACTTAATGTTAATAATGCGGAAGAACTTTTAGAATACGCCGACGGAGCAGTAACAGGAACCAGCATGAAGTACGAAGGCAAATCTACCAATGAAGTAAGTTTAGAAAGAGTTTCCGAACTTTTGTCGGAAGTATCAAAAATAAGAAAGAAAGCTTAGGTAAAAATAAATTCAAGGGAAGAAGAAAAACAATGAAAAAAATTCTTTGTTTTGGGGATTGTAACCTCGATATACTTATCCCCATTAAGGAATTACCGGTAAAAGGTGGATGCTCTTTCAGTTCAAGTGTGATTATTAATCATGGTGGAGGTGGAGGGAATGTAGCAGTTGCACTCCATAAACTGGGATTTAATATAACCATGATCAGCAAGCTTGGAAAGGATATATTTGGTGATTTTATTAAAAAATATTTTGAAGATATGGGAATTAATACTAGGCATTTATATTTTTCCGATTATTCAACAGGATTAACTGTAGGTCTCATATCCCCGGGCGGAGAAAAAAGATGGATAGCTGTAAGAGGTGATGCCGCTGATTTACATATTAAGGAAAAAGAAATTAACGAAATAGAATTACTTAACTTTCTTTACATATCAGGGGTCGTTGTTGCAGAAGGCAAAGAAAGCAGGGAAACAGCCATAAAATTAGCTGAACGGGTATTTGAAAACGGAGGAAAGGTATTTTTAGATCCAAATTTACGATTACCAGAGTGGAAAATTTCTAAGGAGATAAAAGATGCCTTTGAACATATATTTAAATATGTAAACGTCTTTATCCCTAACGAAAAAGAACTGCAATTACTTGGAGAAGATGAAGATATGAAAAAATCAGCTTCAAATATTCTTCAGAAAGGCGTTCAAGTAATATGGGTAAAAAAAGGCAATCAGGGCTGTTCCTATTTTTCCAAAGAAAAGCTTTTTCAATTACCAGCTCACGAAATAAAAGTTATTGACACCAGCGGAGCAGGAGATGCATTTGATGCAGCGATAATATATGGTACTTTATCAGGTTTTACACCGAATAAGTGCGGTGAATTTGCAATTTCCTTTGCAGAAACTACTCTACAAAAAGTTGGGACAACCAAGGCGTTGCCAAATTCCATAGAAATAAATAAATTAATCAATTCTTTTAAAGATAAGAAACGAAAAGAGTAATTTATAAATTATTTATAAAATTGAACGTGTTAATAAATATATTTGCAGAAAAAGAAGAGACGGAAAAGGAGATTAACAGCTGATGCAAGAAATATTTTTAGCTGCATGTTGTCAATGTGATTTTGAGATTATAGATAAAAGAAAAGATATTAAAAAAAGAGCAGACAAAATGCTGGGCATGATTGACAATGTGGTGAATGGATACAATGATTATCTCCCGGTAAAACTAATAACATTTCCTGAATTTTCATTAACTCCTATAACTACAAATAATTCCTCAGATTTGCTCAAAAATATTGCAATTCCCGAAAACAACGATTATATTGATGAATTTATAGATAAAGCCAAGGAATATAACCTATTTATAAATATTGGCTCCTTCATTGAAAAAACAGAAAAATGGCCAAAAGCGGTCTTTAACACAAGCCTGGTAGTCGGCCCGAACGGAGTTATCTTAAGATACAGAAAGGCCAATCCTTTTCTGCCTTTAGAACCGGTTTATAGTCCTCATGATTTAAAAGATTACGATGAAGATATTTTTCCGGTCGCTCATACCGAAATAGGTAATATCGGAGTAGAAATATGCTACGATAATAGATTTCCTGAAGTAACTCGGAAACTATCATTGAAAGGCGCGGAGATAATTATAATTCCTTCTGCTTATATGGAGCCATGGGGCGGGGTTACACCTACCGATGTTTGGAGAGTGATTAATAGGGCTCGCGCTATTGAGAATTCTGTATATATTATTGCCTGCAGTCTTGGTTCTTCCTATCGAAATCATCCCCCCTACTCCTGGGTAGGGAATAGCATGATAATTGATTTTGAGGGGCGTATAATTGCCCAGTCTCCTGCTGGACCATCTGAACAAATAGTAGTTGCTCCCATATATATAAAAAGCCTTAGAGCCTACCGAACCGCCACAAATATGTTCAGTTTACTTCATTTGAGAACAGAAATGTATAAAGATGTATATAGTAAATCCATCTTTCCGCCAGATTTAAAAAACAGACAATATATAGATCAAAAAATACTTAGGGAAAAGATAAAAAAACTTAAGAGAAAACACTTCTATTCTTTTTATTCAGAAAAAAACCGAAAACTGTCCGTAAAAAAAAATGGGAAAGGAGGTGAAAAAAATGAAAAGATATAGTGTGATTTTTATGCTTCTTTTTCTACTGATATTTTCTATTTCAGCATTTGCAGCAAAACCAACCGTAGCTATTGTGGCAAGTGATGCTATTGGCGATAGGGGATTTACAGATATGGCTTATTTTGGAATACAGAAAGCCGAGAAAGATTTTGGAATAACTTACAAAATATTTGAATGCCATATGGATCCTGCTATTTACTATGATACATTAAAAGCAGCAGCTTCTCACTATGATGTGATATTTGCAGATCCTGGATATTTCTTTGATAAAGAACTCGAGCAAGCTATGAAAGAATATCCTGATAAGACCTATGTTTATATCGATGGTGTAAGTGACTTACCAGGCATGATATCAGTAGTATTTAAACAGAACGAAGGGGCATTTTTAGCTGGTTCTCTTGCTGCTATGCTTACCACAAAAACTTCCTTAAAAATGATAAATCCTGAAAAAATTGTAGGTTTTGTCGGTGGTGCAGATTGGCCGGTTATAAGGGATTACCAAGTGGGATTTGAGCAGGGAGTAAAATATATTGATCCATCAATAAAGATTGTCGCAAGGTATGCGGGAACACATTTTGACCCCGCAAAAGGTAAAGAGACCGCGTATATAACCTTTAAAGATGGAGCAGATGTAATATTTCAGGCTGCCGGACCTACCGGTCTGGGAATATTAGAGGCAGCTAGTTCATATTCATTCTATGGCATAGGCGTAGATACAGATCAAGGTTATTTGCAACCCGGGTACATAGTTTCAAGTATGTTAAAGAGAGTTGATACTGCTGTTTATAATATCATAGAAGAAGCTATAAACGGGAAATTAGAAAAAGGGACAACTCATGTGTTTAATGTAGCAAATAACGGAATTGGACTTGCCTTTAATGATTACTTCATGGATATTGTCCCGGCAGGAGTATATGAGCGAATAGTAGAAATAATTGAAAAAGTTGCTAATGGAGAAATTGAAGTAGATACTTATTTGAAATAAAGATAAAAAGTCCTCTGGTTTCGGCCAGAGGACTTTTAAATTAGGAGTGATTTTGTGTGCAACCCGTAATTAATATGGAGAACATTCATAAAACCTATCAAGGAGGTATTGTTGCTCTACGAGGAGCAGATTTTTCTCTCAGCAAAGGAGAGATACACGCCTTAGTAGGAGAAAATGCTGCTGGGAAAACTACCCTGATGAATATACTTTATGGGTTGGTTAAACCTGACGAAGGGGACATCTATATAAATAGTGAGAAAAAATTTATACATCATCCTAAACATGCCATAAATTATGGGATAGGAATGGTTCATCAACATTTTATGCTGGTACCGGACTTTACCGTTCTTGAAAATATCATAATTGGTAATGAAAGACCATTTACCAGTTATGCCTGGAATATAAATTTTGAGAAGGCAGAAAAAGCAACCAAAGTGTTTTTAAAACAACTTGGAATGGATCTGGATTTATATAAAAAAGTAAATGAACTTCCCATAGGATTGCAACAGAAAGTGGAGATATTAAAAGCACTTTTTAGAGGAGCAAACATTTTAATACTTGATGAACCGACTACTGTTCTTGCACCAAATGAGATAGAAGGTTTTCTAAATTTCTTAAAAAATTTAAGGTCTGAGGGAAAGACCATTGTTTTTATATCACATAGATTAAAAGAAGTGTTCAGTATTGCTGATAGAATTACTGTCTTACGCAAAGGGAAAGGAGTATCAACATTAGAAACAAAAAACACTTCCATGGAAGATGTTTCCAATCTGATGATAGGTAGAAGATTAGATTCGCTAAAAACTAAAAGTTATTCTATTTCAAAGGAAAAGCTGTTGGAAGTTAAAAAAGTATCTTTAAGTAATGAGATATCCATATTAAAAAACGTTTCTTTTAATATAAGAAGAAGAGAGATTTTAGGAATAGCAGGCGTTGAGGGGAATGGTCAGCCAGAACTCGCGGAGATTATAGCAGGATTGAGAAGAAATACAGGAGGGGAAATATGGTTTGATAGTGAAAACATAAACGATACCTCGATTCTGGAAAGGCGCAAAAGAGGGATAAGTTATATATCTGAGGATAGAATAGAGGTTGGCCTTTCTTTAGAGGCAAGTATTGTAGAAAATTCTATAATGAGTTATCAGAGAAAAGACTTTATTAAGAACGGACATTTTTCATTAAATTGGGAGAAAGCAACCGTATTTGCTCAAAAAATAGTTAACGAGTATGGAGTTCAGGGGATGAGCTCTCCTTTAGACAAGACAGCCAGTCTTTCAGGGGGGAACATGCAAAAACTTATGGTGGGAAGGGAATTAATCTCCTCCCCTCAACTATTGGTTGTTTCTCAACCTACCAGAGGCCTTGATGTGGGAGCACATTTTTTAATACACCAAAAGATAATAGAGTTGGGTAAAAAAGGGACAGCGATATTATTAATAAGTGAAGATTTAGATGAATTGATGACCCTGTCAGATAGAATTTTAGTTCTTTACAGGGGAGAAATAGTCAAAGAATTCTTTGCCGAAGAAGGCTATAAAGATAAAGAGATCGGTTTTTATATGACAGGAGTAAAAAGCGTTGTTTAATAAGACAAAGATGTTAAAAAACATATCCTGGAGTTGGGTATTATTTATTGGCCTTATAATACTCAGTTGGAGCACGATAGTATTATTTAGTGGAGAAAATCCCTTAAATGTTTTTTATTATCTTTTAGAAGGTTCTGTGGGCAATTATAATGCTTTCTTCTCCACCTTGAATAAAATGTTTGTGTTAATTTTGACTGCATTAGCGGTAAGTATTCCCGGAAGTGCCGGAATGTGGAATATAGGGGGGGAAGGTCAGTTTTTGCTCGGTGGTTTTTCTGCAGCCTGGTTGGCAATTTATTTTATTACCCATCTCGCTTTTTTAAATATAATTATTGTCTTGTCTTTCTCGGCAGCAGCGGGAGCTTTATGGGCGTATTGGCCGGCATTACTAAAGGTTCGCTTAAAAGTAGATGAAGTTGTTACTACTTTAATGGGTAATTATGTAATTATATTTTTTACCTCTTATATGGTTAATTTTCCCTACAGGGCTCCTGATTCTACCTGGCCCCGGACAGAATATATTCCGGATAATTTTATTATACCTCCTGTAAATAATTTAACACTTTCCTATACATTTTTTATATCTATAGCTATTCTTATATTCGTTGAGATTATAAGAAAAAAGTATATCCTTGGCTACGAATACTCTATGGTGGGAAAAAACGAGCTATTTGCCAAACAAGGCGGGATAGATGTTGGCAAAGTAAAGATAAGGTCGATGATGATTGGTGGAGCATTGGCGGGATTAGCAGGGGGATTAATGGTTCTCGGGTTGACTTATAAATTTATGGATGGATTTTCTCCGGGATATGGTTATACAGGTTTACTCATTGCCTTGATAACCGGGAATTTACCTATTTTTATATTTGGAATTGCTTTTATCTTTGCTGCTTTGCAGGTAGGTTCTATAAATATACAACTTTTTACCAATATTCCTGCAGAAATATCAAAAGTATTACAATCGGTTTTAGTTCTTTTTGTTGCAGCTCAACGGACAATAAATATTAAAATCAAGAAGAGGGAAAGGGTAGAAAATTATGAATGATATTATTTTTACCATATATATTTCCACTGTAAAAATGGCTATCCCGATACTATTCGCTTCACTGGGTGGATTAATAACCTACCATGCAGGGATTATAAATGTTGCTATGGAAGGTTTAATGTTATCGGGAGCATTTGCAGCAGTAGTATTTTCATATTTGTATGCGAATGCTTTTATGGGAATATTAGGAGCCATTATTGTTTCTGTAATTTTTTCCCTCATATATTCATTTTTTGTAACTACTCTTAAAGCAAATAATTTTGCCATAGGATTTGCCCTGAATATATTTATAAGTTCACTAACTTTATACCTAACCAGAATTATGTTTAAAGGCCAAAATGTATTTAATTCTCCCGATATTAAAGCCATTCCAAATCTTTCTTTTAACTTAGGTTCCCAGATTCTAAATAATCTATTTATGAATTTCAGTATATTGGTTTATCTATCAATAATATTAATATTTCTTATTTCTTATTTTATTTTTAAAACACCGTTTGGTTTATGGCTTAGAGCAGCAGGGAGCCGGCCAAATGCTTTAGCCACCGCAGGTATAAAAACATCTGTTATTCAATATTCAGCAAGTATTCTATGTGGAATACTTTGTGGTCTTGCGGGGGCTCAACTTTCCCTGTCTAACGTAGTGCTATTCTCAAAAGATATGAGTGGGGGGAGAGGTTTTGTGGCTCTGGCCGTGATACTAATAGCAAAAGGGAAGCCGTCATTGGTTCTGGCAATATCGTTGTTGTTTGGTTTGTTCGATGCCCTTTCTATCCAATTACAATCTCCTTATATCCCGCCTCAATTTTTATTTATGCTTCCTTATTTAGTAACTATAGGAAGTTTGGTAGTTATCAGTATTTCTCGAAAAAGAAATCCATTTGTTAGATAATATCTTACAGATAATGGATCAAACTTCACAAGTTCACAAATCATTGAAGAGTCACTGAAATAAAAATGGAAGATATAAGGAAAATGACTTCATGATCATATCGAGCATGGAGATTGATAAAAATGTGAAGTTGTGAAGCCTAAACTTACAGGATATTTTCTTGAAAAATATTTCTTAATATGTTTTAATAATATTAAAATTATTAAACATATTTAATAAAATATATAGCTTTGAAAAACATTTTACCAGGGTCAGAGCCAGAATCATCTGATGTTCTGATATTGCCTATATCAAAATAAACAGGTCCGCCAAATGTAGTCCTTATGATAATATCTTTAACGAATCATTCTTTAATACCCTAAAACAGGAGGAGGTGTATCTATGGAAATATAAAACTTTTTCTGATGTACTTGAAAGGATTCCTTATTTTATTGAAGATGTGTATAATAGGAAGAGGTTGCATTCATTCTTGGGCTATCGGCCTCCAGAGGAATACGAAAGGCTATTGGCCAAGAAAGGTTCTCGAGAATGCATTGTAGCTTAGACTTAAAGTATGTAGCCTGAGAGGGGTCACTCCAAAGAGCACACAAGAAATCGATAAAATAAATCAAGAAATGACTTGAAATTATACATAGTAACTATGGGGTTACAATTCAACACAAGAGAAAAGACCGCGAAAAATATCAAGCAATGGAGCAATAAGATTATGAAAAAGAAAACGCTAATTAGGAATGCAAGTGCGATCGTAACCTGTGATAGCGCAGATACCATTCATTGCAACAACGATATACTGATCGAAGGATCAAAGATCGTCCAGATCGGTAAGGATATTGATGCTAAAGACGCTGAGATCATCCGAGCTGACGATAAATTTGTCTATCCTGGACTTATCAATACCCACCACCATTTTTTCCAGACCTTTGTAAGAAACCTTATGACCATCGACTATCCGAACCTGTCGGTTATCGATTGGATCGGTAAGATCTACGAAATCTTTAAACTGATCAGCGCAGATTCTATCTACTATTCATCCCTGATCGCTATGACCGACCTGATAAAACACGGCTGTACGTGTGCCTTCGACCATCAATATTGTTATCCCCGTAGTGCAGGAAAGGAACTGGTAGACCTGCAAATGGAAGCCGCAGCACTTCTCGGTATACGGTATCATGCAGGAAGAGGAGCAAATACGCTGCCGAAGAGCAAAGGTAGCACCATTCCCGACGAAATGTTGGAATCTACCGATGAATTTTTGCAAGATTGCGAACGGTTGATCGATCTCTATCACGACGGAAACCCTTACAGTATGAGTCAGATCGTTATTGCCCCTTGTCAGCCTATCAATTGTTACAGGGAAACATTCGTTGAAGCTTTGGCGCTTGCAAGGGATAAAGGGGTTTATCTTCACACACATATGGGCGAGGGCGAGAACGATTTGATGATATCACGCTGGGGAAAACGAACACTTGCATGGTGTGAGGACATCGAATTTGTGGGACCTGATGTCTGGTTTGCTCATGGCTGGGAACTGATACCTGAGGAATATACCGTCATGGCTCGTACAGGAACAGGTCTCTCCCATTGCCCCGCTCCTGCTACTCTGGGCGGATTCCCGATAATCGATATCCTGGCAATGAAGAAAGCAGGGATGAAGTTAAGTCTTGGATGTGACGGTTCATCTACTAACGACAGTTCGAATCTGCTCGATAGTCTTCGTATGGCTTATCTTATGCAGGCATTTCACAGTAAACAGAGGGGTGGCTGCCCTTCCCCCTATGAAATACTGAAGATTGCAACTGTTGGTGGTGCTGAAGTGATAGGCCGTGATGACCTTGGGTCTCTTGAACCGGAGAAGGGCGCAGACCTGTTTATGGTAGATGTAGACCGACTGGAACTCTCTGGTGCAGCACACGACCCAGCAAATATTCTGGCACGGACTGGAGTAACCGGGCCTGTCTGGCTTACTATGATAAACGGAAAAATCGTATATCGGGATGGTAAACTGGTCGATGTAGATGAAAAAGCTCTTGTACGGAAAGCTAAGGAGACCTGGTTCCGGGACATATATGATAAAAGCTCTGCATTCAGTAAAAGATAAAAGAAGATAAAAATAAAAGGAGATAAAATGAAAAAATTATTATTAGTATTAGTTAAGAAAAGAACACTGCTACTTGTGATATTTTTGTGTGTCTGTGCACTTGTTATAGGAAAAGGACAGAGTGAAGCTACCGCTCAAGCTGAGAAACAGCTAAAAGTGGCGCTTATTCTATCAGGACCAGCAAATGATCAGGGATGGAATGCGGTAGCTGTACAGGGATTGACTGAAGCTGAAGAGAAATTTGGAATCAAAACCGCCTATAGTGAGCATGTTGGTATAGCCGACGGCGAAGCCGTGTTTACTAATTATGCTTTTCAGGGATACGATCTTATTATAGGACATGGTTTTCAGTATGGTGATCCAGCGGTTAGGGTCGGCAAAAAGTTCCCCGGGATAAAGTTTCTCGCTATTGAAGCTGCCTCTTCCTCTGAGAACGTAGCCTCTTATGTGATTGCATGTGAACAAGCTGGGTATCTCATGGGTGTCCTTGCTGCATCTCTATCAAAAAGTGGTAAAATCGGTATCGTCGGTGGGGTAGAACAACCTTCCATCATCAAAGTGGTCGAAGCTTATAAACTGGGAGCAAAATCGGTTAAACCTGACATTAAAGTATACGATAGCTATATTGGGTCATTCACAGATGTCTCACTCGGCAAGGAAGCAGCGCTCGCAATGGCTGACAAAGGTGCGGATGTCCTCTCGCATATAGCAAACCAGGCTGGAACGGGAGTCATAAAAGCTGCAGAAGAACGCGGTTTGCTGGCGACTGGTGATTCCTGGGACCAGAATGTGATCGCTCCCGATACCGTAGTCTGTAGTACTATCTACAGTGTTCCGATTCTTGTGATGAATGCTGTAGAAAAGGTGAAGAATGGTACCTTCGAAGGGGGAATCTTTAATCTGGGTATGGATCTAGGTGTCGTTGATATCGCTTCGTTTCACTCGTTCGATGAAATAATTCCACAGAATGTCAAGAATCAAATCGCCGATCTGAAAGAGCAGATACTCAATGGGACTTTCAAAGTACCTGTCATTGAAAAAAGTACTTCAAATTAATTCTACGAATCTTTCTCTCGAAAGCAGAGATCTTCTCTTTCGAGAGAAAGATATTTTGTAAAAGAGGTGTTTGAATTAACCTTGGCATACATGACATTATTATCCATGCAACACATCGATAAATCTTTTTTTGGCAAGCCTGCTAACAATGATATTTTTCTAGAGGTGCAAACTGGAGAGATTCATGCCCTTCTTGGTGAGAATGGAGCGGGGAAGACTACGCTCATGAACATTCTTTTCGGGATATATCCTCGAGATGGTGGGACGATCTATTGGAAAGAGAAAGAGGTAAACTTCTCTTCACCAAGAGAAGCTATCAAGAACAGGATTGGTATGGTTCACCAGCATTTTATGTTGGTCCCGACGTTGACAGTATCAGAGAACATAACACTAGGTATTAGATCTACAGGACATCCCTTTCCTAACAGGAAAAGCCTAAATGATAATATTCGGAGGCTCTCTCATAAGTATGGTCTGGATGTCGATCCGTGTGCTCTCGTCTCAAAATTATCTGTTGGTGAGGCACAGCGAGTCGAAATCATTAAGCTCCTGTATCGTGATGTAGAACTGCTGATACTTGATGAACCGACAGCTGTCCTGACCCCGCAGGAGATAGAACGGTTCTTTTCGGTTCTGAAAAGGCTTAAAGAAGAGGGGCATTCGATCATCCTAATCACCCATCATATACCGGAAGTAATGGCAATTACTGATCGATTAACGGTACTCAGAGGTGGATCTAGTATAGCGACAGTCAATACCGCCGAAACAAACAGGGAAGAACTTTCCAGACTTATGATTGGACGTACTCTTAAACCTGTTGTCAGAGGTGCGAGAGCAGGATCAGCTAAAAAGGACAATCCTAGACTTGATGTGAAAGAATTGGATTATTCAGAGTATGGTCATGATAAATTACAAAAGATTTCCTTTTCGCTCTATCCCGGAGAGATCCTGGGTATTGCAGGTGTCGATGGCAACGGACAGAAAGAACTAGCTGAATGTATCCTCGGCCTTCGAAAAGTGACTCAAGGCACAATATCTCTAAAAGGTATACATATAGAAAAATTAAAGGTCTCTGAGAGAAGGAAAATGGGACTGGCTTATATTTCTGACGACCAGCAACACGATGGAATTGTCATGGATATGAATCTTGCAGAAAATTTCCTAATGAAGGTCCATACGGATAAAAATTATATCAAAAACGGATTCATTGATTACAAAGCATGCTCTCGTGTAACAGAAGAAACTATTAGCGTATACAACATCAAGGCTCCGGGTACTAATGCCCTTGCCAGATTACTTTCCGGTGGGAATCAGCAGAAACTCATTCTTGCTCGAGAGCTAACCGGGAATCCCTCTGTTATTGTAGCTCTTAAGCCAACGAGAGGGCTTGATATAGGAGCCGTAGAGTTCATACAGAAACAGCTGATCGAACACCGAAAGAAAGACTGTAGTGTCCTGTTGATATCTGTAGATTTGGAAGAGCTCCTAGCGCTGAGTGATCGAATAGGTGTGATGAATCGAGGTCGGATCATTAAAATAATGGATAACGATGAGAGAATAGACCTTACTCGCATAGGATTGATGATGGCTGGTCATTCTTTTGAGGAGAAATCGTGAAGTACCTGAAGACTATTCTCTCTGTTGCCATTATTGTGCTAATACTCGTTCTTGTGACAATAGGCTTGATCTCATCTATTGGAAGCGATGTGATTAAAGCGATTACCAGTTTCTTTCGATGTATCTTTGGCTCTCTTTACGGATTCTCAGAAGTCCTGGTACGAGCTACTCCCTTGATATTAGCAGGGTTAGGGGTGACTGTAGGATTTCGTACAGGTTTCTTCAATATCGGGGCTGAAGGGCAGATATATATGGGTGCCATAGCAGCTACCGTCGTCGGTCTTGCATTTCCCAATTTGCCATCTTTCATTCTGCTTCTCCTCGTTATTTTGGCAGGATTTCTTCTCGGAGGTTTTTGGTCGGTCATTCCGGGATTCCTGAAGGCTCGTTTCGGACTTTCTGAGATCATCAACACGCTCATGTTCAATTATATCGCGATAAACATTGTGGGCATTCTTGTGCGGACATCGCTAAAGGATCCTGATTATCCATTGCCGATGTCTCCTGAACTCCCTGAGAATATGTACCTGCAACTGCTGCTTTACCCTACAAGGCTTCATACTGGTTTTATCATTGCACTTATCGCATCTCTCCTGATCTATATCCTTATGTGGAAGACGGTCGCCGGGTTTAAAATGAGAGCTGTTGGTCTGAATCCTCGAGGATCCAAATGTTCAGGCATTTCAGTTTACAAAAATATACTTCTTGCTTCGTTCATAAGCGGAGGGCTGGCAGGGGTGGCAGGCGTAAGCGAGATTGCAGGACTCCACCACAGACTACTTGAAGGTATTTCTCCAGGATTTGGTTATATTGCCATTATCGTCGCACTTCTCGGGAAGAAGCATCCTGTCGGAGTTGTTTTCGCTGCAATAGGAATAGCTGCTCTGCAGGTCGGAACATTGACAATGCAAATTCAATCAGGAGTCCCTGCCTCAATTTCGTGGATTATCATGGGATTGCTGGTACTTCTCATTCTTGCGAGAAAAACTCTTTCTTCTTTTTTGAAATCTGATCAAGAGGAGGGAACCCCCTTATGATAGTTGGTTTTTTTGCAGAAATCGAAGCCTTTGCTTCAGCTACAATCCGGATGGCTATACCGCTCGCGCTTGCCGGTCTTGGAGAGACATATTCCGAAAAGAGTGGTATATTGAATATTGGATTGGAAGGAATCATGCTCTGTGGAGCATTCTTCAGTTTTATCACTGCATTTCTTACCAACAATCTGGCTCTGGGTATCGCTGCTGGTATACTGGGTGGAATGACGATAAGTTCTATTCACGCGTTCATGAGTATCAGATGCAAGGCCGACCAGGCAATCACTGGTCTTGCTCTAAATTTTCTTGTAGCCGGGCTCACGAGTTATCTCCTTCTGATTGTCTTCGGAAAATCTACAAACCTCCCTGAATGCCTGGTGGTTCCAGTCATCAATATACCATTTCTCTGGAAAATTCCTTTCTTTGGTCCTGTGCTTTTTCAGCAGGATGGTTATGCCTATTTCACGATCTTTGCCGTGATCGTTACGTGGGTTCTTTTCTACCGAACCGAATGGGGGGTCAGTTTGCACGCAGTCGGGGAATACCCCGAGGCAGCCGATAGTGTGGGACTAAATGTAGTTCGGACACGCTATATATCTGCAATCGTGAATGGCCTTTTTGGTGGGCTTGCTGGTTCGTATCTTACTCTAGCCCGACTAGGTTTCTTTATGGAGAATATCATTTCTGGGAGGGGTTATATCGCACTTGTAGTAGTCATTCTTGGGCGCCGTAATCCTCTTGGAGTCTTACTGGCATCTCTTCTGATTGGTTCTGCTGATGCTCTTCAGTTTCGAATTCAGATCCTGGGAGTAGCAATACCTTCTCAGGTGTTCATTATGTTTCCTTACATCATCACAGTGGTCGTTCTACTGTTCTCGATCGGAAAATCCCACGATCCTTCATCGTTGGGAATACCATTTATTCGGAGCAAACGATAATCGCAGGAGCATATGGAATTCATGATTCAGCACCGGTGCGACCTTTCTCATGACTAAGGCCTATCAGGTCCCATTTTCTTAAATTCTTTTCATCGATAGAAGTAACCCAATTAAGGATATATACCATGAAACGAGTGCAGGCATCAGAAATTTAAGTAGGACATTAGATATCGGAAGAAGCATAATAAAAAGAGCTGTTAAAATATGACAAACGAAACGTCC
>JAHIPR010000221.1 GCA_018903015.1 bacterium | reverse complement strand
GTGGAGTTATTTTAAATTAACTGATTATAAGAAGGCGAGCGAATATTTTAACCAAGTGGAAGAAGATGAAGAAAATTTAGATTTGGGGCAAAGAGCAAAGTTTATGGCGGCAGAATCATGGTATAATCTTAAAGATTATCAAAAGGCCAGAGAAACATATGAAAAAATTATCGAAATTTATCCTAAGGGGGATTTCTCAGCTAATGCCCAATTTGCTATCGCCTGGACTTATCTGGAGAATAAAGATTACAAATCGTCCTTAGAGGAATTCAAAAAACTTATAAGTATTTATCCGGATAGTAAATTAACTGAAGAAGCGCAGTTTAGAGTTGGCAAGAACTATTATCTTTTAGGAGATAAGAATATGGCTAAGGCAGAACTGGGAAGGTTTATAAATTCTTATAGTAATAGTGGTTTTAGGGCAGAAGCTATGTATTTATTAAGCCAGATCTATTTACAGGAAGAGGACTGGATGGATAGTATTATCAATTTAGATAGACTGGTAAGAGAATATCCTGATAGCCCATATCTGTCAGAGGCTTTGTACGGCCTGTGCCTTTCTTATTTTAAAAAAGATGAATATGAAAAAACCATTGAGGTGGGAGAAAAATATTTAAAAGATTATTCCAGTCTAGAATATGGTGATGATATTCTGTATATCAAGGCAATTTGCTGGGAAAAGTTAGAAAATCAGGAAAAAGCTATTTCTGATTACCAGAACTTGATCTCTAAATATCCTCAAAGTCCATATGTAGTAAAAGCCCAGGAAAGATTGAAAGTTTTACCGAAGGAATAGAATATAGCGTATAGCGTTTAGCGTGGAGCGGATAGA
This sequence comes from bacterium, assembly GCA_018903015.1. The sequence continues at coordinate 1,421 of JAHIPR010000221.1, read as the reverse complement.
AAAACAGTGATAAGCAATGGGTAATTAGTGACAAGTTACGGGTTGCGAGTTACAAGTTTCAAGTTTGGAATAAAGAAGTAGGGGTGTATAACGACGCCACTATTAAACTAAAAAATTAAAGTTAAAAGCAAAAAACCATAATTCAAAATTAAAAACCTTATCTTCAATTTTAAGTTTTAAGTTTTGGTTTTGCGTTTTTAGCTTTGCACTTTACGCTCTGATACTATTTATTAACTACTAGAATTAACTGGTCAACTGGTAAACCGGGTAACTGGTTAACTAAATTGACCAGGTGATCGGTGGACTGGTAGACCGACAGACTAGTTTAATTGGTGAATTGGAAAATTAAGTATAAATTTAATTAGTAAGATCATAAAAGAAGAGGGGGCAAATATTTAATGTTAGAAGTTTTTGAAAAGGGCGGATTCGTAATGTATCCCATCTTGATATGTTCATTAGCTGCAGTGACTATTTTTTTTGAGAGGATGTTCTATTTAAAGAGCATTAAAACTAAAAGTAAAAAATTTGTTTTGCGAGTTAAAAATTTAGTTAAAAAGGGGAGTATTGAAATGGCTATTTCTGCTTGTCGTAAAAGCCCCACTCCCATTTCAAAGATTATGTTGGCCGGTTTAATGAAATTTGGCCGGGGAAGGGATGAGATAAAAGAGGCGGTTGAAGATAGTGCCAACCAGGAAATTCCCGTATTAGAGGGAAACTTGTCTACGCTTTCCACCGTCGGTAATATTACTCCATTATTGGGGCTTTTGGGAACAGTGTTTGGTATGATTAAGGCTTTCAATGTGATATCAATAATGGGAGTAAGTAAACCAGAACTACTGGCAGGAGGAATTTCTGAAGCACTTCTTACTACTGCCTTTGGATTGTCGATAGCTATACCGACTGTCGTGATTTATAATTATTTATCTCACCGGGTAGATAAATTGATAAGAGAGATGGAAGTAAATTGTGTAGAACTGATAGATCTTCTAACTTATCAGGAAATAAATAGTAATGGGACTATTCGAGACAGTGTTAGTCAGGGCGGTGAAGCAGAATATGAAATTTCCTCATCGGAATAAAAAGAGCGCCGGTTTTGACCTGACCTCTTTAATTGATGTAGTTCTTCTTTTAGTGATATTTTTTATGTTGACTACTACTTTTGTAAATTTAGAAAATAGAGTGGAAGTTAATTTACCCAGTGGAGACTTTGCTGCTGCCGAGCCATCGGAAAATATTATTGTGAGCGTTACCGAAAATAATATTATTTACTTTAATGGAAAACTAATAGATCCTTTAAAACTTACCGAAAATGTGGCCGTAGAATTAAAAAAGGCGCCCAATAAAATCGTAGTTTTAGAGGCAGATAAAAATGTACTCCATGGAAAGGTAATCAGAATAATGGATTTGCTTAAAAAGGGAGG
>JAHIPR010000220.1 GCA_018903015.1 bacterium | reverse complement strand
TTATTGAGTGAGGCAATGAATGATAAGAAAAATAAGTAATTATAAGCATGTTATTTGGGATTGGAACGGAACATTGATAAATGACGTATGGTTAGTAGTGGAAATAATGAATAAGATGTTAAAAAAACGCAACTTGCCAAAGATAGATTCAAAAAAATATAGGGAAATTTTTGATTTCCCGGTAACAAAATATTATATAAAACTTGGATTTAATTTTTCTAAGGAATCATTTGAAGAGCTTACTGTTGAGTTTATAAGCGAATATTACACGCGTTTAAATGAGTGTAAGCTATTTGATGAAGTAGAAGAAGTGCTGAAAAAAATAAGAGATAGAGGAATATCTCAATCAATTTTATCTGCCTCAAAAGAAGATGTCCTTATAGAGAAGATTAAACATTATGGTATCGATAAGTATTTTTGTAGAATAATAGGTTTAGAAAACCACTATGCCGAAAGTAAAATTGAAAAAGGGAAAAAGTGGATAGCTGAGTTAAATTTAAACCCGCAAGACGTGCTTTTAATAGGAGATACTATCCATGATTACGATGTTTCAAAACATATGGGGTGCGATTGTCTGCTGGTTGCCAATGGACATCATAGCTATGATAAACTTGCAAAGCTGGGGGTTGATATTATCAGCACATTAAAAGAGATAAATTAAAGTTAAATAAAAAGAGGACAGGCTACTTTTTATAAAATATTAAAAGTAAGAATAGGTAAAAAAATAACCTGTCCCCTTTTTACGATAAATACCTTAAGTAGAGATAAACTGAAGATAGAACAATAGATATTAACATTATCGGAAGGCCGATTCTAAAAAATTCTTTGAAGGTTATTATCCGGCCCTGTCTTTTTAATATATTTACTCCTACTAAATTAGCGGCAGCCGCTATAAAGGTTCCGTTTCCTCCCAGACAGGCACCCAAAGATAAGGCCCACCAGACAGGGTTGAGGTTAAATGAAGTTACTGCCCCGATATTATGAACTACCGGGACCATAGAGATGGTATAGGAGATATTATTAATAAAAGAACAGGAGATTCCCGAAACCCACAAAACCGCCAGAGTGGTAAGAGTGAGATTTCCTTTAGTTAAAGTGATAATTTTATTGCTCAGCCATTGAATGATTCCCACTTTCTCTACTCCTGCTATCACCACGAAGAGTCCGATAAAAAAGAAGAGAGTAGACCACTCTACTTCTAAGAAAGTTTCTGCCGGGTCTATGTTACTGACTAAAAGTAATAGAGTTGCTCCTACTAAAGCCACAGTAGCCGCTTCTAAACCCAGATTATGATGGAAGATAAAGACCAATATGGTTAATAAAAAGATAAGTATAGATTTTTTTAATAATGCGGGGTCTTCGATTGCTTTCCTTTCATCGAATTTTTCTACTCTTCCCCAGGCTTCCTTAACATTTTGAGACATTTCCTTTTTATAAAATAGCCTGACAAAGAACGGCAATAGAATTAACAAAATCAGGACAAAAGGAGCAAGATTGATAATAAAATCCATAAAAGACAGATGGGCTGCACTTCCGATTATTATATTAGGCGGGTCACCGATAAGTGTCGCTGTTCCTCCTATGTTAGCGGCGAATATTTCAGATAGCACCAGAGGGATGGAAGATATTTCTAAGTTTTCACAGATAGCTAAAGTTATAGGGACAATTAGTATTATGGTGGTGACATTGTCCAGGATGGAAGATAGGATGCCGGTAATAATACTCAAAAAAAACAAGAGGTAAAAGATATTTCCATGAGCAAGCTTAGATATTTTAATTGCCAGATATTGGAACAGGCCGGTTCTTTTGATTATAGAGACCATAACCATCATTCCGGTCAGTAGGCCGATAGTATTAAAATCTATGGCTGAAAAAGCCTCCTGTTGATTCAATATTTTTAACAATATAAAAAGAAGGGCTCCGCTTAAGGCAATTACCGTGCGGTTAATCTTTTCCAGGCTAACAAATATAAGAATAGCTATAAATATTATTAAAGCTATAAACGTTTGGTTCATTAATTATTCCTTTCCTAATCTAATCTTCTTCCATAGCATGTTTACATAAACAAGAAGGGGTCAATATTCCGACTAATTTACCTGCTCTTACTACCGGGACTATTCTCAGATGTTTTCTAAATAACAAATCTGCTGCCTGGGTCCTACTGGTATCTTCTTCTAGTGAATAGACTGTAGTAGTCATAAATTCTTTTACCGGTAGATGAGCAATCTTTTTAGCTTGCTGGGAAAACTGGTCGAAATCAGGGATAAAAGATGGATTTTGTAATTCTTTATAGTAGCCAGGCAAGCAAGCCTTGGTAATATCGCTTTCCGTGATTATTCCAATTACATTTTGATCATTATCTACAACAGGCAACCCTACCATTCGCTGTCGGCTCATAATCTTTACGGCCTCTTTTATCGGGGTATCGGCAGATACGGAAGTTAGGTCTGGAATCATAACTTCTTTTATTTTCAAGGTTATCCCCTCCCTAATTGAAAATTTTTCTTAATTATATTCCTTTTTGTATTTTTATCAAGTCAAATTAGTCGTTAGTCGTTGGTCGTTAGTATTTAGTGAAGAAAATACAGAGAATAAATTCAAGATACAAAATGAGATCGCTTTGGTCGTCTCGCTCACTCACAATAACATTATAGACAGGATAGACTCCTGTCCTACGAAGGGGTGAATAGGAGAATTGGCGAATTGATCAATTAACTCGTATTTTGCATCTTGCATTTGAAACTAACGACTATTCACTATTCACTAACGACTAATAACAAAGTGTTTCAATAAAAAATAAAAATTTTTATCTAATTTTAATAAAAAAAGAGGATTTTTAAAAAACTTGTAGAATTAATTATATATAAAAGAAAATACATACTAAATTTAAACTTGAAGAAAGGAGGTGCTAAAAGTGAAAGCTTTGTTTTTTGGAGAAATTCTCTGGGATATTATAGAGAACAAACCTTATATTGGCGGTGCCCCCTTTAATCTTGCTGCTCATATGACAAAAATGGGACTTAAATCAACACTCATTTCTTCTGTAGGCAAAGATGCTCTGGGTAGAAAAGCACTAAAAGAAGCAGAAAAAAGAGGGATTAATTCTTCCTTTATCCGGGTCCATCCACATTTGCCCACCGGGATTGTAGAGGTAAGTCTGGATGAAAGGGGTCATCCTACTTATCTAATAAAAGAAAATGTTGCCTGGGATAATATTGTTTTAAATCAAGACTTAATAGATAATTTAACTAAAAATACATGGGAGATATTCTGTTTTGGAACTCTCGCTCAACGGACCAAAGAAAATCGGGAAGTGCTCAGCCAAATTATATCTTGGGTACGTCCTCATCACATATTTTATGATTTAAATCTAAGACAAAATTACTACAATAAGGATTGGATTGAAAAATCCTTATGTCAGTGCTCAATAGTGAAAATGAACGATAGAGAGGCTCTGATTATTTCTGAACTTCTCTTCGGACAAACATTAAAACAAGAAAACCTCGCTGAGCTTATTTGTCAGGAATATGACCTTTCTATTGTCTGTATTACACATGGAAAGAATGGCTCATCTGTTTATCGTAATGACAAGCTGGAAAAGGTACCAGGAATAAATGGGCCGGTAGCCGATACCGTAGGAGGTGGAGACAGCTATAGTGCAGGTTTTCTGTTTTCTTATTTATGCGGAACCAGCATATACGAGGCGGCAGAGTTTGCGGAAATAGTAGGTAATTTTGTAGTTTCCCAATCCGGCGCCGTACCCAAATATCCCAAATGGCTGGAAAAAGAGATAGAAAATTTAAAATATAAGATAAAAAAATGACAGGGCGAACATGACAGAGAACCGCCCCCTGTCATAAAAAAGGGAGGATAAAATTATGAAATTAGAAAGCCTTGAATTTGAAAATAATGGATTTATTCCGGAAAAATTTACCTGTGATGGTAAAGACATCAACCCTGGCTTTATTATTGAGGACATACCGGAAGACACTAAAAGATTAACCCTTATTGTGGAGGATCCTGATGCCCCGATGGGGACCTGGGTGCATTGGGTGCTATTTAATATACACGTTTCTGATGTGATAGAGGAAAATACAGTTCCGGGTACTCAAGGAACTAATGATTTCAGGAAATTAGAGTATGGAGGCCCTTGCCCGCCTTCAGGGACTCACCGTTATTTCTTTAAATTGTATGCTCTCGATGAAAAACTTCATATAGAAGAGGGCTGCAAGAAGAAGGAATTAGAAGAAGCTATGGAAGGACATATTTTGGCTACGGCAGAATTAATTGGCTTATACCAGAGAGCGAAAAATAAAGAGTAAAGGGAGTCGAAGATGAATAAAATAATAAAAATTATAATTTTTTTGGGGTTGATTTTGTTTGTTAGTGTCAATATCTATGCTACCGAAATTGAAGTGGAATCAGAGATTAGCGAGATTTGCGTCTATACTGATTCTGCTTTGATAAATAGGGTTACCCATCTTGAACTTGATAAGGGAACTTATACGGCAATTTTCTCAAATATCATTCCCGAGGTTGACGAGAATTCTTTAAGGGTTTCTGCAGAAGGAACAGCGATAATTAAACTTTTTGGAGCACAGGTTAAAAGAGAGTATTTAGAAGAAGTACCTTCTGAAAGAATTAAGCAATTAAATGAGGAAATTCAGAAATTAGAAGATGAGATAACCCGGTTGCAAAACCTGAAAACCATACTTATGGAGAAGAAGAAATTTCTAAACTCAATAACTCTATTTTCCAATACACAAATTCCTCAAGATTTGATTACCAGTATGCCGCAAATAAGTGATTTAGAGAATATTCTTATTTTTTTAGATACAGAGTTAAAAGATATCTACACCCAGGGTTTAGATTATGAACTTGAGATTAGAGGTTTAAATAATAAGCTTGAAACTTTAAAAAGAGAATTGTCCCAGATATCCGGGGTACAGAGTAAACTAAAAAGATCAATTATGGTGGAACTGGAAGTTTTAAAAGAGGGGACCACAGATTTGAAAGTTTCTTATCTGGTAGGAGGTGCTTCCTGGAACCCGATATATGATGTCCGCGCAAATTTCGAAAAATCCGAGGTTGAATTAGTTTCCTATGGAGTAATTAAGCAGATTACCGGCGAAGATTGGTTAGAGGTCGATTGCGCTTTATCAACCGCTAAGCCAAGAATCGGGGGAAGTATGCCTTATGTAGCTTCCTGGTTTTTAAGACCATATCAGCCTGAATTAATGAGGGATAAAGTATCAGCAGTACCAGCACCTGCATATCAAACCGAAGCGTTTAAAAAAGAGGCGGGAACGTTAGAAGAACGGATAGAATCAGAGATGGAATATGCCACTGCCGAAGAAAAAGGTATTGCTATAATCTATAATCTCCCTTCTAAGGTAAGTGTAAAATCTGATAAATCGGAACATAAATTTCCCGTTTCTTCGCAAATTTTATCAGCCGAATTTGAGTATTCAAGCTACCCTCGGGTTAGTCCATTTGCTTATCTTGGTTCCCGGGTTACCAACAGTATAGGCCTTCAATTACTCGCTGGCCGGGTAAATATATTCTTAGAGGGAGATTTTGTGGGATTTTCCGGCATTAGTAATATTGCGCCCAGCGAGGAGTTTGATCTGTATTTGGGGATCGATGAAAATGTTAAAGTAAAAAGGGAATGTTTGGAGAAGAAAATTGATGAAACTCTGATTGCCGGGATTCCTTCGCGGAGCAAACGCACGACTTTTAAATATAAACTTACTGTAGAGAACTACAAGTCTAAAAAAATTAAAGTAAAATTATATGAAGCCATGCCTGTTTCAGAAGATGACCGTATTAAAATAAAGATAAATGAGATAAGTCTCGAACCAGGGGTAAAAGACTGGGAAGACCGAAAAGGAATCTGGTTATGGGAGTTGGAATTAGAACCTCAGCAAAAGCAGGAAATATTTTATACTTTTACCGTTGAACATCCCCGGGACATGTTGGTAGAAGGATTGTAAGGGGAGGCGATGATGTGAATAAATTTATTCTGAGTGGAGCTTATAGTTTGAAGTAAAATTAAAATAAAAGGAGAAAACCAAGGAGAAGTCAAATGTTAAGAGTAAATAAAAAAATATTAATAGGGATTATAATTGTAGGTTTAATATTATTCTTTAGTAGTTACTGTTTAGCGGGGATGAATGTACAGGAAATAATTAGCAATATGCAAAAAACTTATGAAAAACAGATGAAAGGAATTAATGATTATACTATAGTTCAAAAGGGTACTGGAGGAATGGCTGCCTTGGCCGGAGAGACTACTACCTATTATAAGAAAGCAGAAATTAAAGGGGAAGTTATATATAAAACCCGCACTGAATCAGAAGTAATGGGGATGGCCATGGTTTCGATTTATGATGGAAATTATATTTGGTCAAAAAATCCGATGACCGGGGAGATTGAGAAAAAAATATCCGAATATAATCCGGGGGAAATGTGGAAAAATATAGATCTTAATAAAAGCCAGTATTTAGGGGAGGA
>JAHIPR010000219.1 GCA_018903015.1 bacterium | reverse complement strand
CTATTTTTAATTATTCTTCTGGCTTCCTCTAAGTCTTCCTGAGTATCAATACTCAGGGCATTATAATCATATTTAGTTTCCGCAACATATAACTTATATCCGCATTCTAAAACCTTTAGTTGTTCTAAAGATTCTATTATAGATAAAGGAGTATCTTTAAATTTTACAAACTCTTGCAAAAAAGATTTTCGATAGCCGTAAATGCCAATGTGTTCATAAACCTTAAAATTTATTTCTTTCCTGGGATAAGGTATTAAAGAACGACTGAAATATAAGGCATTCCCATAAGTATCGCAAACTACTTTAACTACATTCTCATCTTTAAATTTATTTTTATCATGAAGTTCGTAGCACAGAGTTGCCATCAGGATATCATCATCTTTAATCAGTATTTCGGTAAGTTCGTCTATCATTTCAAAACGTATAAACGGCTCATCACCCTGGATATTAATTACTAAATCAACATCCAAATTTTTGACCGCCTCAGCAATTCGAGAAGTTCCATTGGGATGATTAACCGAAGTCATCACTGCTTTCCCTTTAAATCTTTCCACTTCTTCTGCAATTCTCTTATCATCTGTCGCTACAATAACTTCGTCTAATAATTTAGATTGTTTGGCACTCTCATATACCCGTTGAACCATTGATTTTCCGCAAATATCTTTCAGAGGTTTACCGGGTAATCTGGTAGAACTATATCGAGAAGGAATAACTCCCACAATCTTCATTTTTAATAATTTCTCCTCTCTGCTTAAAAAATATTTATAATTTATATTGCTGGGCTCTTTTTAACATTTTTTCTCTATCTATCGCTTTAACATTTTCCACTATCCACTCTCTCATCTTCTTTCCTTCTTCTGATTCTTGAGGATAACTTAGAAAGTCTAAAGAAATTCCTAACTCATCGGCAACTTTACAAGCCATAATAGGCCATATCTTTCCAATATCTCCTACAATAGGAATGCTATTTTCATGACGTGCAAAGGCAGACATTTCCATTCGGAAGGGAATACCAGTAATCTTAGTCTTGGGCAATCCTTTATCTATTGCTTCCTGAATCTTTTCGTTCTCATTTTGCATTAATTTAGCCTGCATCAATTGCGTATCTAAATCAATTCTAATTATAGTCTTTTCTTTAAGACTGTAGGTTCTAAATCCTATCCAATTAGACCAAATCCCATGCCCGGTATAACATTCAAAAGGACCATCATGTATTTCTTGAGTTAAAGCTACCGCTGATTCTATAATAATATCTGATTCTTCTAACATTCTGGCGATACGCATAGATCTTTCTGAAATAGAAATACTATCACCAATAGAAAGCCCTACAGCTCCTCCTCCAACAAGTTGAGGGACGCTTACTATTACTGGAAATCCTTTCTCTACCCCTTTCCCGATCATTGTTCTCTTATCTGCTCCCCAACCTGCTACTTCTTCAAAAGGTAAATTATAAGTCTGAGCAATATTAAGAATTTCGCGAGAAAGTATTTCTGTCCTTAAACCCATAGGATAAGCCATATTCCCGGCAGCTTTTATAATAATATCACCATCTATACTTTTTAATTTTTTCAGCAGCTCTTCATCTAAAATCAATTCTTTTCTTAAATTTTCTAAATCACTATCTTTTATCTGGGTAAATTCAAAAATATCCCCTCGAGGGAGAAAATTACTATCTGGTTCAAATCCTAATTTGCCCCCCTCTATTCTCTTTACTCTATCCAAACTTCCTGCCATTTCATGGGCAATTACTGCCGAACTTGTACTAACGTTATTTATAATATCTTTATCCATCAATTCAGAGATTAATACTGTAACCCCTTCGTGGATGTTTGGTCCGCTTCCGGTAACTACCATTATTTTGCCATTTCTCTTCTTTACTTCTATTATCTTATCTATCGCTTTATTTAAATTATCTCTACTTGCCTGCTCTAATTCTTGATAATACTTATTTGTTAAATCAAGGTTGTACTTCATTTTATATGCCTCTTTCCCTTACTTTTTCATAATTT
>JAHIPR010000218.1 GCA_018903015.1 bacterium | reverse complement strand
AGAAAAATTGGGCATTAAAGATAATGATATTCTTATGCTGCAGGCAACCAGGGTAACAAATAGAAAAGCAATCGAACTGGCCATAGATGTAGTTGGGGAGATGCAGAAAGAGGAGAACAGGAAAATACTTGAAGAAGCAAAATTATATAATGGGGAAAGTTTTAAAGAGGATAGCAGGATCGTACTCGTTTTAGCGGGAATGATAGAGACTGTAGATGATTATGTTGAGAGGCTTAAAACCAGGGCTAAAGAAAGCAATGTAGAATTGCTGTTTGTCAATAATCTGGTTGAACATTCAAGGTGTGTCAGAAATAATAATAAGGTATATTCCTTATGGGATACGTATGTTTTTGCAGATATAGTAACCTATCCGAGCATTCAGGAGGGATGGGGAAATCAGTTTTTGGAAGGTTTGTTTGCCAAAAAACCGATGTTAGTATTCGAGTACGATGTTTACAAAGAAGATATCAAAAGAAAAGGATTTAAGGTTATTTCTTTGGGAGATAGATATGAGCTTGATGAATACGGTCTGGCAAAAGTGGATAAAAAAATAATAAAGCGTGCTGCCGGAGAATGTATAAAATTACTTATAGATAAAGATTACAGAGAAAAGATGGTTGAAGAAAATTTCCAATTGGGAAGGGAATTTTTTTCCCTTAAAAGCTTAAAAGAAAAATTAAAAATGATTATATAGTGATTTTGTGGTATTTTTATCTCTATTCAATTCTCCCCAACTCTACTTTTACTCCCGCTAATTCTTTCTGTACTTCTGCAAAACGCAGAGAATAGTACTCCCGGTTCTGCTGATTTAGAGTGGTGATAGTATTGTGTATCTCTTTGGTATTTTCCAGGACTTGCCGATATCCCTCTTTTTGGGCTGTCACGATTTCCTGCATAAATCTGTCGATACGAAAGATTAAGAGTATCGATAAGGCGATAGGAAAGCCCTGGTTAGCGATGATTTCAGTTAAATTGTGTATATCCATATTTTCCTCCTTTCTCAAAAAGTTAACCAAAGGTGCCAGGCACCTTTGGTTAACTTTTCTTATTCCCTCCATCTGGTTCTTTTGGTAGGCCGGATGTCCAGATGCAAAAAGTTCTTCTTCTCATAGAATCCGATCCCGGCAAAATCTATCTCTTCAGCATAACCTAAAAGTTCGATCAGATTGATATCTTTTACCTTGATATCTGCTGCCAGCCCGATACAGTGGTAACTGTTGGCTACACCTCCTACTTTCTGGTTATATTTAAAACAACGGTATCCGGAGGTGATAGACACCGGCCTTTCCAAAACATCCCTTAATTCCACTAATTTGGCAAGCAGCTTGGGATGCAGCATAGCCAGATTACAGCAGGGACAGGCAAATTCGGATAATTTAAAATGTCTGGCTACTTTTAGATTATTGATACTATTTAGCATTTGCATGTGCACAAACTCCTTTTACAATCTCCTCCCCCTTGAGGGGGGAGGATTAAGGTGGGGGTGATATACTAACGACTAGTCATGAGTGACTGCTGGACCATTGCTTTATCCTTTATTAATTTCTTCTTCAACAGGACATCATAAGTCTGCTGGTTAATCTTCCCCACATTGGCTTTCATTATAGTCTTTACTGCCTTCTCTTCACTCTTTCTTAAACTGATATTCTTATCTGCTAATATCTCAATTAACTTCTTCCAGGCAACATCCCATTTTTGGCTGCCACTTCCTATCCCCAGCTCTTCTTCTGCCCAGAGCATGGCAGAGAGGATAGCCTCTTTAATGGTACTGGCTCTATCTTCTCCCAATTTGTTTTTTAGGAAACTGTAAAAGATAGAGACGAGAGATAATAGCAGGGCATTGAGTAGATATTTACTTAAGATTGCTTCTAACATGGATTTCCTCCTTTCAGTCGAAAATAGTTGCAAGTTGCAAGGGGTAGGGGCGTATCGCTATACGCCCCTACCCTCCGAGTTAATTAACCAGCAAACCAGCTAACTAACTAACCAACTAACCGCTAATGGGCAGTAACCCATTAGCTTTACACATCCATAACATCAGTAGACTTGTAATCAAGGATTCTTGCATTAACTTTGGCTACTAAGTCATTACCATTATTATGGAAGATGTTCTTGGCGATGATCGTATCCATCACTCCTTCAACAGCGACATCCTGAGCTGCAAAGTCAGCATAATCTCCATCATCTACGTTCTTGGGATTATTCAAGGTTAGATTGATGGTTTTAGCTGCACTATCTCTAAACTGCATATACAGTCTCTTGTAACTGGTTACTTCTCCTAATTCGGTTGGCATTTATTTTTTCACCTCCTACTTAGCTAATTGACCTATAGGTCAATTAGCGTGATAAGTGATGAGTAATCAGGAACTAAATCACTCATCACTGTTTTT
>JAHIPR010000217.1 GCA_018903015.1 bacterium | reverse complement strand
CAAAACTACCTTAGCTTATATAATATCTAATGAGATGGGAGTCAATATTAAGATGACTTCCGGCCCAGTTATTGAAAGAGCAGGAGACTTAGCAGCTATAATTACTAATTTGCAGGAAAATGATGTTTTATTTATTGATGAAATTCATCGACTAAATCGAGCAGTAGAAGAAATACTATATCCAGCTATGGAAGATTATGAATTGGATATTCTAATTGGTAAAGGTCCAAGTGCTCGTTCTATACGTATAAGTTTACCAAAATTTACTCTTATTGGGGCCACAACTCGTACAGGGCTAATTACTTCGCCCCTAAGAAGCCGCTTCGGAGTTATAACTCGAGTTGGTTATTATCAGGAAAATGAGCTTGAACAGATAGTAATAAGATCTTCTAAAATATTAAAAGTTAAAATAACCGAAGAAGCAGCAAAAAAGATTTCTCTAAGGTCAAGAGGCACCCCTCGTATTGCCAATAGACTTTTAAGAAGACTTCGTGATTATGCTCAAATAAAAGGTGAAGGAGTTATTAACGAAGAAATCGCTGATTATGGTTTAGAAATGATGGAGATTGATGATTTTGGTTTGTGCGGCATAGATAAAAAATTATTACTTACTATAGTAGAAAAATTTTCTGGCGGTCCAGTGGGTCTGCAAACATTAGCCGCCTCCATCAGTGAAGATACGGACACTATTTGTGACTTTTATGAACCGTATCTTTTGCAAAAAGGTTTTCTTCATCGGACTCCCAAGGGAAGAGTAGCAACAGATTTAACTTATAAATATTTTGGCAAAAAAAGGGATGTTCAGGGTAAATTGTTATAGAAAATAATAGCGTATAGTAAAACTAGCGTAGAGCGTACAGCGAATAGCGTGTAGCATCACGGCGTTGCCGTGATGAGGAAAGAAAAAGAAATACAAAAGAAATAATATGAAAAGTATCTCGGTTATTATACTACTACATGCTATATCATGAAAGAAGTACGAGCGAAGAAATAAAAAAAAGGAGATAGGTTGATTGATAAAGTTAAATATAGGAAAAGTTAATAAATTTTTTTTATTTTTAGGAATATGTATTTTTTCACTGCTTATATTTACTAATATTGTCTTAGCAGCAGAAAAACAACCAATACTTCGAGTGGGTATATTCTTAGATCAAACTGAGACCAGTATAAGTGGAGATGGCACTTTTAAGATTTACAATTTAAAATCAAATGTTCTTGTAAGTGAAGAACGCAATAGGGTAGTTAAATTATTACCGCATGACAAAGGAATAGAGATTTTGGGAAAAGGTGTTTATTCTGGCCCCATAGAAATAATTCCGGTAGGAAACACTAAAATTATAGTTATGTTTAATGGACAAAAATATCGCTATCGAGGAAACATAGAGGTAGCTATTGATAAAGAACATAGAAAATTGAATGTCATCAATATCATCGGCATTGAGGAATATCTTTACGGGGTTTTAAAAAAAGAAATTTCCCCTAGTTGGCCGTCAGAAGCTTTAAAAGCTCAAGCAGTTGCAGCAAGAACTTTCGCTATCTTTAATATGAATAAATATATTGATAAAGGTTATAATATTTGTGCTTCTACCAACAGTCAAGCTTACGGAGGGGTGAACCACGAAGACCCCTTGACTAATAAAGCTGTCGATGAGACTCGAGGAATAATTATGGTCTATAAAGGCGAGCCCATCAACGCAGTTTATCATTCCGATAGTGGAGGATATACCGAGAATAGTGAGAATGTTTGGGGGAGTTTTTTGCCCTATTTAAGAAGCGTAAAATCAAAATTTGAAGAAAAAGTTTCTCCTCCGTATCACACCTGGTCTTACTCTATAAACGAAAAGGATTTAACAGAAAAACTACAAAAACAAGGTCATAAAATAAATTCAATTGTTTCTATTGAACCAGTTAAAAAAAGTGAAACCGGTAGGGCAAGCGAGTTAGTTTTTACTGCGGACAATAATAAAGTTATTAATATGAAAACTAATGATTTTAGAAGCTTAATAGGGGTAGATTTAATCAGGAGTACCTTTTTTAATATCAAAGTAATCGGGAAAGAATCAAATATTACGGAAGATACAGAAGATAAAAAGGAAATCGAGGACAAAGAAGAGCAAAAAGAGTCAATAAAGGAAATTTTAGAACAAAAGAAAGATTGGACCATTAAGGAATTGCTTGAATTAATGAAGAAAAATAAAGAAGAAAAGGAAGAGGAAAAAGAAGAGAAAGTGCTTGAAGCAGAAATTGTGAAATCAGACACTCCTTTAACCTTTATATTTTCTGGTTCAGGAAATGGGCATGGGGTTGGAATGTCCCAATGGGGTGCATATGGTATGACACTTCAAGGATCCAGATATCAAGATATTCTAAAATATTATTATCAGGGAATAGATATTATAAAAAAATATTGAAAATAAACAGATGAGTGGAAAATGAAATTAGAAGAATTTGATTATTATCTTCCATCGGGCTTTATTGCCCAAAAGCCGATTAAGCCAAGAGATCATAGCCGTTTGATGGTTCTGAATCGGTCCAGGGATGAAACTCAACACAAAATTTTTAAAGACATTAAAGATTATCTTAAAAAAGGTGACCTTTTAGTTTTAAATAATACTAAGGTTTTACCAGCAAGGCTATATGGTTTTAAAGAAAAAACCAAAGGAAAAGTAGAAATCTTACTTCTTGAATCTAAAAAGGATAGATATTGGGAAGTATTAGTAAGGCCAGGAAAGATTGTTCATACGGATACTAAAATAATTTTTGGACCCGAATTAGAGGGGATAGTAGAAGGTAAAAATGAAGAAAAGGGTAGTTATTTTATACAATTTAATTGTAAGGGCAATTTTAAAGAAATATTAAATAAAATAGGACAAATGCCTACTCCTCCCTACATTAAAGAGGAATTAAAGACAGGAAACGACTATCAAACAGTTTATGCTGCTCAAGATGGCTCAATTGCTGCTCCTACTGCCGGGCTTCATTTTACCAAATCTTTATTAGAGGAGCTTACCCACAAAGGAATCGAAATAGTTTATTTAACTTTACACGTTGGTCGAGGAACTTTTGAACCTATAAGAACTTCAAAAGTAGAAGAACATAAAATGGATTCAGAGTTTTATTCTATTTCTTCTGATGTTGCTCAAAAAATAGATCAAGCTCGGAGTGAAAAAAGGCGGGTTATTTCGGTAGGAACTACCACAACTCGTACCCTAGAATCTGCTTTTGATTTTAATCAAGGTAGAATTGTAAGTGGCAGCGATTGGAGTGATATATTTATCTATCCCGGGTATAAATTCAAGGTAGTAAATGTGTTAATTACTAATTTTCATCTTCCCCAATCGACCCCTTTAATGCTTGTTGCAGCTTTTACCGGAAAGAATTTTCTTTTTAAGGCCTATCAAGAAGCAATAAGAGAAAGATATAGATTTTACAGTTTTGGAGACGCGATGATTATTATTTAGTTAGCGTATAGCGTATAGCGTTTAGCGTATAGGCGCGGGTTACAAGCGTAAGTGAAATACACAATTTAAAATTCAAAACTATATTAGTTGGCCGGTTATTTAGTTAAGATTAAGACCAGATAATTCAGTTTACAGTTATTAGTTTTTAGTTAATAAAAGAAAAAAATTTAAACCTAAAAATATAAGATGTATTAATCGTTAGTGGACAGGGAAACACTATCGAGGTATAGTGAAAAAGATAAGATGCGGGCTTGAATTGCAAGGAGAAGTAGTCATTTGTAGGGGCAGACCTTGTGTCTGCCCGTAATAGAAGAAAAAGATAAAACGTAAAAAATGCAAGATAAATTAGTTATTAGAAAAATTAGAAATGCAGGTGTGTATTGAATACGCCCTATTAGCTAAAAAATAAATTAAAAGGTTAAGATGGTGAAAACTTTTGTCTATCAGATTCGAAATTCTAAAAGAATCTAAAAAAACTAAAGCAAGACTGGGAAAGTTATATACTTGCCATGGAATAATTGATACCCCGGTATTTATGCCAGTGGGCACTCAGGCTACAGTAAAAGCAATGACCCCTCGAGAATTAGATGGTTTGGGTATCCAAATTATTTTAAGCAATTCTTATCACTTATATTTAAGACCTGGGTATAATTTAGTTGCTCAAGTTGGTGGTTTGCATAAATTTATGGGTTGGAAAGGGGCTATATTAACTGATAGTGGAGGTTTTCAGATTTTCAGTTTAGGAAAACTAAATAAGTTATGTGATGAAGGAGTATTTTTCAATTCTCACATAGACGGATCTAAGCATTTTATAAATCCCGAAAAAGCGATGGAGATTCAAATGGCTTTAGGTTCCGATATTGCTATGGCTTTTGACGAATGTGCTCCTTATCCTTCTGGCAAATATCAGGTAGAAATTGCTGCTCAAAGAACTATCCAATGGGCCAAGAGATGCAAAGAAGCACACCATAGTTCCAGCCAAAGTTTATTTGGAATTGTTCAGGGAGGTGCTTTTAAAGACCTAAGAATTGAAAATGCTAACAAGCTAGTAGAATTAGATTTTCCTGGATATGCAATAGGGGGATTAAGTGTAGGTGAACCAAAGTCGTTAATGTATGAAATTTTAGATTGTACAGTTCCTTGTTTGCCAAACAATAAACCGCGATATTTAATGGGAGTAGGAGCACCTCAGAGCATACTAGAAGGAATCATAAGAGGGGTTGATATGTTCGATTGTGTTCTGCCTACCAGAAACGCCAGAAATGGTTCGTTACTTACTTTATCTGGTAATCTGTCTATAACAAACGCTAAATATAAAGATGACTTTACGCCCTTAGATAATAAATGCCAGTGTTATACTTGCCAGAATTTTACCAGAGCCTACCTACGTCATTTATATATGTCCAATGAAATACTTGCTTCAATTTTAGGGACTATCCACAATCTTTATTTTATGTCTTTTCTAATGAAAAATATAAGATTAGCTTTATTAGAAGATAGATTATTAGAATTTAAAGAAAAATTTCTTTCCAATTATTCTGGTTAATTAATTAAAAATAATTTGCTAAATAAAATAAAATTATGTATAATTTAGAAGATATTTTTTAAAATTAAAAAGAGAGGTGTGATTATAAAAATGGAAGCTCTTCAACAATTTTTACCTTTGATTATTATATTTGGTATATTTTATTTTATCCTTATTCGTCCTCAACAACAAAAACAAAAAAAACATAAATTAATGCTGGATAGTATACAAAAGGGGGACAAAGTGATTACCATTGGGGGTATATATGGTATAATTAAAGATATCAAAGGCGAAACTTTAACCTTAGAGGTTGCCAAAGATGTAGTTATAAATACTACGCGCAATGCTATCGGGGTAAAAAGGGAAAAATAATACCGCAAAGTATTTTTTAAAAAGGAAATAAAATATAGAGATAAAAATAGTGATAATAATTTAAAGGCAGGTATTTATTTTATACCTGCCTTTAAATTTTAGTATATTTACTGAAGAAGTATTTTTATTAAGCATTCTCGCTGACAAAGAAAGTACTATAATATTATAATGATAAAGTTAAAGAATTTTATAGTAATATATAATAAAAAAGATAAAAGGTAAGAAAAATTAGAAAGAGAGGATTTTTATATGAATTGGACTAAAACCTTAAGGGTAACCAGCGTCTTAGTAGTAATTTTTATTGCAGTTTTTTTATCATTTCCTCTAAACGAGAAGATAAATTTAGGTCTGGATTTACAAGGAGGTTCTCACGTTATCTTGGAGTGTGTTGATACTCCTAATGCACTAGTGGACAACGATGCGGTGAACAGAGTATTAGAAATAATAAGAAACCGCATTGACCAATTAGGGGTTTCAGAACCGGTAATTCAGAGACAAGGCGCAACTCGAATCTTAGTTCAGTTACCTGGTGTAGCAAATCCGGAAGCAGCCGTAGATTTAATTGGTAAAACTGCTCTCCTGGAATTTAAAAATGAGAAAGGAGAAACCCAGCTAACCGGAGCCCATTTAATAAATGCTAAATCATCCTTTGACCAATTTAGTCGATCTGTTGTTTCAATTGAATTTGATAAAATTGGTGCTAAAGAATTCGGAGAAGCAACTAAAAATAATGTGGGGAAAGTTTTAGCCATTACTTTGGATGGAAAAGAAATATCTGCTCCTGTAGTCCAGGAACCCATTCTCGACGGAAAAGCCCAGATTACCGGGAAATTTACTGTAGAGAGTGCAAATCATTTAGCCATACTTTTGCGGGCTGGTGCTCTTCCGGTAAAAGTGGAGATTTTGGAAAATAGGACAGTTGGGCCAACCTTAGGAAGAGACTCCATCTCCAAGGGGATAAGGGCTGGGATAGTAGGATTAATATTGATATTTATATTTATGCTGATTTATTATAAGGGTTTTGGGTTAGTAGCAGATTTTGCTTTGGTAGTATGTATGATACTAATTGTGGGAGCTTTGGCCGGTTTAAAGGCGACTTTAACTTTACCCGGAATAGCTGGAATAATTCTTACGATTGGTATGGCAGTAGATGCTAATATCCTGATCTTTGAGAGAATAAAAGAAGAATTAAGATTGGAAAAAACCTTTCGAGCTTCTATTGATGCAGGCTTCAACAAGGCTTTCCGTACCATATTTGATGCCAATGTTACTACTTTAATTGCAGCTCTTGCCTTATTTTATTTTGGCTCGGGTTTCATCAAAGGGTTTGCGGTTACTTTGAGCATAGGTATTTTAGCCAGTATGTTTACCGCAATTGTAGTAACTAAGATTGTGTTAGAAGTAGTAGCTGTTAAGTTTAGTTCTAAAGCTTTATTATAGACCTAATTAAGGAGGATATGTTTAATGGATCTAGTTGGAAAAAGGAAGTTTGATTTTATTAAAAATAGAAAAATAGCATATATTATCCCTGTAATTATTATTCTGGTTGGCTTAATTTCAATTATTTTTCAGGGATTTAATTACGGGATTGATTTTGCCGGAGGGACTTTACTTCAAATAAGGTTTAATAAATCAATTTCCACCACCGAGGTTCGAAATGTGTTAAGAGAATTTAATTTAAGTCAAAGCACTATTCAAAAATTATCAGAGAATGAATTTGTAATACGGATAGGAAAGATTGATTCAGAGCAAAGAATAGAAATATTGACCGCTTTTAAAGAGAATTTAACTGATTTGGAGGTATTGCGTGTAGAAACAGTAGGACCGGTTATTGGAGAAAATTTAAAAAAGTTAGCTTTTTATGCTTTGCTTTTTGCTTTTATAGGAATCATTCTATATATTACAATTAGATTTGAGTTTAAGTTTTCTATTGTTTCAATATTAGCGCTTTGCCATGACTGCTTAATTGTTTTGGGTATCTTTTCTTTATTGCAGAAGGAAATAACTATTTCGATAATAGCAGCAGTAATGACTATTGTTGGGTACTCTGTAAATAATACAATTGTAATTTTAGATAGACTTAGGGAAAATATAAAGTTTAAAACCAGGGAACCGTTTGAAAATTTAATAAATATGAGCATTAATCAGTCTCTGTCCAGAACGATAAACACAACCTTAACTACTATTATTCCCATTTTAACCTTATATTTTTTCGGAGGAAATATCCTTTCTGATTTTGCTTTAGCCTTGTTTATAGGAATGGTTGCCGGGACTTATTCTTCAATTTTTATTGCCAGCCCATTATTGTTAGAGTGGAATAAAATATTTAAGATACACCAAAAAGGCACAAAAATTTCCAGGGAAAAGGGCAAAAAGTAATTATTTTATTAAATGGAAAAATAAAATGTCTGAATTTAATATATTGGGTAAAATACTGCTGTTTTTTGGAGCAGTATTGATTATTTTAGGAACTATATTTTTATTAGCAGGTAAGTTACCTTTCCCTGGTAGATTACCTGGAGATATAATAATTCAAAGAAAAAATTTTGTCTTTTACTTCCCTTTAGGTTTATGTATTGTAATAAGTATTATTTTTACCATCATTTTCCGAATATTTAGACATTAAAAAACGTAGAACGAAAAAAGAAAAATTATATTCATATCTCGTATTTTAGCATATAGTATATAGCGGATAGAATTAGTTAGTTACCTAGTTAGCTGGATTAGGGAAGGGAAGAAAGAAGCCAGAAGTCTAATTCGTACCTAGTATCTCGTAAATCGTATCCAGTAAAAAACAAAAAGTTAAAAAGATTTAAATAACTAAAATTTGCATATTGGAGCTTTTTCTTACGAAATACAAGATACGAGATACGAGCGACAAATATACGATATACGAGAAAGGAGCTTAAATAAAATAGAGTGGTGTATATCAAAAGTAGATAAAAAATTGCAATCAGAATTGTCCAAAGAATTAAATATCTCTCCACTTTTAGCTCAATTACTAATAAACAGAGGAACAAAGGAAGTTTTAAGTGCTAGAAGATTCTTAAAGGCAGAT
>JAHIPR010000216.1 GCA_018903015.1 bacterium | reverse complement strand
CCAATAATTACCTCAAAATCATCCGGAGTTTCATCAATTAATCGGCTCAATCTCAACATATCTTCCATGCTATTTTTAATCCCTACTATATTTTTTATTCGGGCTAACTTAGACACAGTTTCCGGCAATAAATCATTAGTGGTACAACCAGGAAGATTATATAAATAAACAGGGAAATCATTACTCACACTTTTCGCTATTGCCAAATAATAATTTTCCATCTCTAGTTGACTTACATTAAAGTAAAAAGGAGTAACCGCTCCAATACCAGCTGCTCCTATGCTTTCAGCATGTTGGGCTAAATCACAAGCCTCTTTGGTAGATATAGAACCAACCTGGACAAAGATATTTCCTCTATCACCAACATATTCTACTGCCAACTCAGCGACCATCTTTCTTTCTTCTATATTCATTAAAAATACTTCACCGGTAGTTCCTAAAATATAAAAATCCTTAACCCCGGCTTTAATTAAGAAGTCAAAATGTTCTTTGATTCCCTCTGGATCAATTTTGCCCTTTTCATCAAATGGAGTAATTGTAGGAACCACAAGATTCTTCATTCTTTTCATTAAATTACACCTTCTTTTTTACTATAGATTACTCTAATAGAACAATACACCGTACATTATATAAAACGCTTAACGCCTGGATGTATTATTTATTATCATAAAAAACTTCCAATTAAATATAAAAATTATTTTTTAATTTTATATATCTTGTCTATTTTTAATTATTCTTCTGGCTTCCTCTAAATCTTCCTGAGTATCAATACTCAGGGCATTATAATCATATTTAGTTTCAGCAGTATATAACTTGTATCCGCATTCCAAAACCTTTAGTTGTTCTAAAGATTCTATCATGGACAAGGGAGTATCGTCTAATTTTACAAATTCCTGCAGAAAAGATTTTCTATAACCGTAAATACCTATATGTTCATAGACTTTATAATTTTCCTTTTTTCTGGGAAACGGTATCAGAGAACGGCTAAAATATAAGGCATTTCGATGAATATCGCAAACTACTTTAACTACATTCTCGTCTTTAAATTTATTTTTATCATGAAGTTCGTAGCACAGAGTTGCCATCAGGATATCATCATCTTTAATTAGTATCTCAGTAAGTTCGTCTATCATTTCAAAACGTATAAACGGCTCATCACCCTGGATATTAATTACTAAATCAACATCCAAATTTTTGACCGCCTCAGCAATTCGAGAAGTTCCATTGGAATGATTAACCGAAGTCATCACTGCTTTCCCTTTAAATCTTTCCACTTCTTCTGCAATTCTCTTATCATCTGTCGCTACAATAACTTCGTCTAACAATTTTGATTGTTTGGCTCTCTCGTACACCCGTTGAACCATTGATTTTCCGCAAATATCTTTCAGAGGTTTACCGGGTAATCTGGTAGAACTATATCGAGAAGGAATAACTCCCACAACCTTCATTTTAATAATTTCTCCTCTCTGCTTAAAAAATCTTTATAATTTGTATTGCCGGGATCTTTTTAAAAGTTTTTTTCTATCTATCGGTTTAACATTTTCTACTATCCACTCTCTCATTCTCTTCCCCTCTTCTGACTCCTGAGGATAGCTTAGAAAATCCAAAGAAATTCCTAATTTATCGGCAACTTTACAAGCGATAATAGGCCATATCTTTCCAATATCTCCTACAATAGGAATACTATTTTCGTGACGTGCAAAGGCAGACATCTCCATTCGGAAAGGAATTCCGGTAATTTTTGTCTTGGGCAATCCTTTATCAATGGCTTCCTGTATCTTTTTATTCTCATGTTGCATTAATTTAGCCTGCATTAATTGTTTATCCAAATCAATTCTAATTATAGTCTTCTCTTTAAGACTATAGGTTTTAAATCCAATCCAATGAGACCAGATTCCATGCCCGGTATAACATTCAAAAGGACCATCATGTATTTCTTGAGTTAAGGCTACCGCTGATTCTATAATAATATCTGATTCTTCCAACATCCTGGCAATACGCATAGATCTTTCCGAAATTGAGATACTATCACCAATAGAAAGTCCTACAGCTCCTCCTCCAACAAGTTGAGGGACGCTAACTATTACTGGAATTCCTTTCTCTACTCCTTTCCCGATCATTGTTCTCTTATCTGCTCCCCAGCCTGCTACTTCTTCAAAAGGTAAATTATAAGTCTGAGCAATATTAAGAATTTCTCGAGAAAGTATTTCTGTCCTTAAACCCATAGGATAAGCCATATTCCCGGCAGCTTTTATAATAATATCACCATCTATACCTTTTGATTTTTTCAGTAGCTCTTCATCTAAAATCAATTCTTTTTTAAAATTTTCTAAATCGTTTTCTTCCATCTCGGTAAATTCAAAAATATCCCCCCGAGGGAGGAAATTACTGCCTGGCTTAAATCCTAATTTATCCGCTTTTATCCTTTTTACCTTATCTAAACTTCCGGCCATTTCATGAGCAATTACCGCTGAACTTGTGCTAACACTATTTATAATATTCTTATCCATTAATTCAGAGATTAAAACTGTAACTCCCTCATGAATATTTGGCCCGCTTCCGGTAACTACCATTATTTTGCCATTTTTCTTCTTTACTTCTATTATCTTATCTATCGCTTTATTTAAATTATCTCTACTTGCCTGCTCTAATTCTTGATAATACTTATTTGTTAAATCAAGGTTGTACTTCATTTTATATGCCTCTTTCCCTTACTTTTTCATAATTT
>JAHIPR010000215.1 GCA_018903015.1 bacterium | reverse complement strand
TCCAAGGACTATCCTTTCATTTTGTTTTAGCGTTGGTGGACGCCATTTAGTTGTGGGCAAACTGATTCTTTTAGATATGTCTATGGGGGTAGCGAATCCAAGTGTTTTGGTTATATTCCACAACTCCTCATCATTTTTTTTACAAACATACACGTTCTTGAACATTTTCGCCGTTAATTCAGGGAAAGCACTGCCAAAACCCAAACCTTTTATTAAAAACCGGCTTATTCTAGAGTGAGCCTCCTCTAGTAGAACCTTCGCCCCAAGTTTTTTCTGAATTATATCAGATATTCTTTTCCGTTTTCTTTCAAGGGTTTCGGTGCCAGAAGGCTTAAATAGATCATCTAAAGTTAAACCAGTGGTGCTCTCCCACAATGGCCAATATATAAAATCAGCAAATGTATCAGGTTTCCCCCCATGTTCTTTTTTGAAATCGTCAAGGCGTTTCTTTTCAGATTTCTGCATATCTTTTATTATATTGTCAAAAATCATATCTTGCATGGAGAGCATTTTATTTAATATATCCAACTTGTTACCTCTGGCATAACCCAATACTGCTCCGGTTTCATATCCAAGCTGAAGCAATGAGATGCATTTGGCTAAGGATACATAATGTTTTTCGAAAAGCGTATTCCTGGTCAGAGACTCTACTATTACATTTGCCAGGAAACCCTGCAAGTTTATATATACTTTCTCTTTTGACATCTACTTACTCCTTTTTATAATTTCCTTGCAAAGGTCTAAATAATCTTTAGCTCCATAGCTATTAGATTTATATTCAAAAATACTTTTACCAAAACTTGGGGCTTCGGCCAAAGATATGTTATCTCTAATTAAAGTATTAAATAATTTATTGCCAAAATACTCTTTTATTTTTTCTACCACTTCTCGGTTAAGATTTTTTCTACAATCAAACCTTGTGGCTATAATTCCGGTTATTTCTAGATCTTTATTTAATCTTTTTTTAACTATTTTTATCGTCTCCAAAAGCTTTGTCATTCCCTGTAAAGCTAAAAATTCTGTTTGTAAAGGGATATAAACGTTTTGAGCAGTAGTAAGAGCATTTAAAGTTAAAAGTCCTAAGCTGGGCGGACAGTCAATAAATACATAATCAAATTTATTTAATCCTTCTACGGTTTCTTTAAGTAAAAATTCCCTGCCGGCCAATCCTGAAAATTCTATCTCAGCTCCGGATAAATTAAGAGAAGAGGGGACCAGGCTAAGACCATTTTTTTCGGTAATTGTTTCTTTTAAACTTGCGGTTCCCTTTAAAAGCTCATAAACAGTATTTTTAAGCTCGTGGGCAGGTATTCCCAAACTGTAGGTCAAATGTGCCTGTGGATCTAAATCTATCAATAAGACGCGCTTCCTAAGCTTATTTAAGCCCGCTCCTATATTAATAGCGCAAGTAGTTTTTCCCACCCCGCCTTTTTGGTTGATTAAAGCGATTATTTGCATATAATTTATTTAAATTCCTCTATATTTTTAACTTTTGAAATATTTTAACATATAATAAAAAATATTAAAAGCTTTTTTAGAATATTTTTATACATAATAATTTGCTATTAATATATTATGTAGAAATTAGTTTGAAGAATATTTTTTTAAATTAATGAAGAATATCTTTGAGTGCAAAAGTATAAATATTTGTTTTGATAGAAGGGGAGGGGAGAGAAGGCAAATAATATACGATGGCCAATATTTAAAACATTACAATTATAATTAGAATTTTTATAACGCGAAATAGCTGATTTAGAGAGAAGGCTATAAAAAAAAGAAGAAAAGAAAGATGATGGCATAGATCCATCTATTCTTTTAGAATAAGCGGTGCACTTTTCGCTTGAATTTTGCATATGGAAAATGTATAATCATTGTAGATACATTTTATAGTTCATTTTTGAAAGGAAGGTGCTATATGAAAACCACGATTAAAAAATGGGGGAACAGTCTGGCATTACGAATTCCCAAATTATTTGCATTAGATGCAAACTTAAAAATAAATAATATGGTTGATATATCTATTGAAAAGGGTAATATTATTATTACGCCAATTAGCGACAAAGAATATTCACTCGAAAAACTTTTAAAAGGTGTTTCTAAAAGCAATCTTCACGGAGAGTTTGACACCGGAGCACCGGTTGGAAAAGAAATCTGGTGATGGCGGGTAATTTTATTCCACATAGAGGTGATGTGGTTTGGATAGATATGCAGCCTCAAGCCGGCCATGAACAATCCGGAAGACGTCCCGCAATTGTTCTTTCACCAAAAGCCTATAATGCTAAAGTTGGTTTGGCTATATTATGTCCTATAACCAATCAGGTGAAAGGGTACCCATTTGAAGTTATGATCCCATCCGGATTAAAGGTAACCGGGGTAGTTTTATCAGACCAGGTAAAAAGCTTGGATTGGAAAATAAGAAATGCCGAATTTTGTGATAAATTACCAAAGGAAGTGGTCCTGGAAATATTAAAAAAACTTGAGACACTGCTAAGTTTTGATGGGTAGTGACTTAATATTAATGAATCTTGCTGCTTAATCAATCTTTCCCAAAAACACTTTTAATGATTCGGATTAAAAATGGTCCCTTTTTGAATAGTAGGATTTTCTTTAATGAATAGTGTAGGGCAGGGCAGGGGACGTAAATTTTTTATATGCTGTCCAATATTTAAAATGTTTTATTATTCTTCTTTCGATTAACCGGAGTATCTTGCGTTAATGTTGTTTTATGTCGTGCTCTAGCAACCTGTTCTCCAATACAAATATTTTGGTATTCATTATCAAATTTCTCGCGGAATTCTTTATTGTTCATTAATTTATCCATATAAGTTTTAGTTATTTTCATAATAAATTCCCTTATACAAAAAGATTGACATATCTAGCAATATATTATTTACCAGGATAGCTCTAGCCGTCTTTAATGATTTCATTGGTCTTTTTAATCGAGTTACAATTTAATCAAATCTTTTTTATATAAATAATTGCCATTTCCAGTAGCTATATAACCCAATATCGAGAGTTTTTGTAGATCTCTATAAATTTTATCATCATCATTGTTTTCTACAGATTGAGTTAATTCTTTAAATGTATTTTCTAAAATATCAAAATAATTCTTAGGTATAGTAAAAAACATATTCTGTTTATTCGAAATATTACTCACAAAAGAATTGATATTTGAATAAGTTGTCTGTAATACGGAATGTATTAGTATGAGAAGGGGATCAAATTCAATATTAAAAACTCTGGATACCATTGCATGACTTGCGCTAAAGTAAAATAATTTTTCACTTATATCGTTTGTATTATTCATTAAACCATGAACTTTATTAAATTCATTTATAATTATTGTCCTTTTTTCCTCTGATAAAATCATCGAAAATATCCTCCTTATGTTTTAAGAAAAGGAAACTCAGCTAAGCGCTTAGACTTAGCACCTCCTCACTATAATCAATTTCTATATTAATATCCCCTATATTATTACTTTCGCTACTATCTGGAAATTTTACAGGTATGCTGGGGATTACTCCCAACCCACCGTTAGCATCATTTCTTAAGTAAAAGGTTTCAACAGCAAAAGGTTTTCTTTGTTCTTTTATTTTTTCATTTATTATCCTTATTTCAATTTTAGAGCCCAGTGCATTAACAATTTTCAAAAATGCATTTAATGAAAATTTGTTATAATTATCTCTTTCCAACCTTGAAATATCCGATTGCTTACATTTCACTAATTTAGCCAACTGTGTTTGAGTCATGTTTCTTCCTAATCTTAGCCACACGAGATATTTGTTGATTTGGCTTAAGCTTCGGACAATAAACTCTTGGGGCAAAGGTTTATTTTGCATCTCTTCATATGCACGAACCTCTTTTTGTAATTGTGAAATATGTTCAATATATCCCTGGCTAAATAGCTTTAATCCTTGTTTGTCATCTTTATATTGTTTTTTTATTTGCTCTAGATCTATCTTGAAGTCTTGAAGTTTTGAACATGTATACTTATATTGTCTTTCGTTTTTAATCATAAAATCACCTCGATTATTCCCTTTGGTTTTAAATCCTTATCTTTGCTAAAAAAGTTTAACATACCTCTACAGCTCTCTATATTTTTCTCCTCAAACATAAAGAGATGGATATTATATAATTCTTTAGAGTTGCCTAATTCTTCTACTATTTCTGGAATAAATCTAAAATTATTATTAATAATCATTATACAGTCTATATCTCCAGGAGATTCTTTTGATGTAACAAAACTGCCATCTAAGATAAGACGTTTAATATTTTTCTTAAAAGGGGATAGCATTTTCAAAAATTTTCGGAAGTCATTAAATAACGATATTCTTTCTTCAGAACTTGTACCAAATTTGTTTTCAATACAAGAAATTGACGATTTATAAACTCCAGCGGGTAAATTACCATATTTATTAAATTCCGGAAGCATAGACTCTCCTAAAATAATATACCATATTTGGTATGTAAAATCAAATAATATTAGATTTTTTATTATTTTTTAAGATTTTAGTTTCTATTTATAATATTTAATGTTTAATTTCTTCCGGTTCTGTATAAATATAATCTAATATTTTATAGTCAATTCAATGCAGAAAACAATTCTTTAACACTTTTAAATCTATATCTTTCAAAATATTCCTGGTTAACTCTCATATAGGACCAATTTTCTCCTATTAAACTAGTAGTGTCTTTACACCATTGTGTTGCTCTTTTATCCTTATGTGGTACCTCTAAATCAGCCAACCCCTTTGTTTCTATTATCCAATAATCTCCATTCTTAAGTTTTACTACAAAATCAGGATAATAAAATCTCAAATGATTTTCTTCGGAAATATATTCTATATAAAATCCATTCTTTACCACAATTTTAGTAAAAGCTTCCACATCTCCCGCATTATCTAAAAATTTAGCAAAATCAACCTCATAATTACTATCACAGGGAACATAATTAAAAATACACTTATCTGCCGGATAAACCAATTTTGACCATACAAAAGCACTTGTTTTTGAAAGTTTTATAGTACTCTTTCTCATAGGCTCTCTCTTAATAAAAGTTTTCTCTCTCAAAGCATTAACAAATAAACCTATCAACTTTTCTTGAACCTCGATAGAACTTAATTTATAAAGAACTCTGGGATCTTCAAGATCAACTTCTTCAGTAAATAATTTTTTTATGACATACCTTTTCACTATAGGATGAAAATTGGCAAAAGCACCACCAATTGACAATTGTTTAAGTATTTGGTGTGAATAATATGCAATTACACTTTTTGAATCTTGGGGAACAGGTAAATTCCATTTTCTCTTTATGACTTCTATTCCTTTAAGCATATCTACAGCAACATATTCCATCTCTAAAACTTTATTCTCTAAAGGAATCTTCAAGGAAGGCAAATTATCAACCTCAGCTTTATCTATATAAAATTCTCCTATAGAAATTCTCGGACTCAAAATAGGTATCTCAATGTCCTTATCCAATTTATTTTTATCTACAAATATAGTAGTTAATTCAAGTGATTTTCCGGTATCAAATTCGGCAATTTTTATACCTTCTTGTGTTTCTAATTCCTCAAGAATATCTATTAGTCCTGGCGGGCCAATAACTTCAAGTACATTTATTGATTTTTTTATATTTGCATCTTCTTCGGGGAACATCTTTCTTAAACCTCTCCCGATGACTTGTTCCGGAAGCACTTTCCTTTTTGAAGTAAAAGACCTTAACCCCACAATTACATTTACATTTCTTACATCCCACCCTTCATTTAACATCAAGGTACTTACTATTGCCTCGTAAGGATTTTTATCTGGATCGGGGTCATCAATAGTTTTAGCAAATTCTCTTGCCTTGGGCAAGTCAGCTTTTTTTACTTCTCCGGTACTATCGGTGTGGATTAGTAAAACTTTATCTTTCAGATCAGGCACAGCAGAGTTAATATATCTAAATATTTCATCCGCTTCCTTATTCTCAGGACATTGAAAGAATAACACAGGTTTCTTTGATAATGGTTTTAATGCCTCTTTATATTCTCGCCATCTTCTTATTCCTGCATCAATCCAGGCTCGATATCTTTCAACAGCCTTAGTAGAAGCAATTTCTTCAGCTTTTTTGACTATTCCCTTTAGTGGTAATTTTACAATATTCATTTCAATGGCTTCTTTAAGTGAAAAATCCACAATAATCCAGGGGAATAACGCACCACTCTCTGTTTTAGGTGTAGCCGAAAAATCAAATTCCGTATTTATGCCTTTACCATATTGAGAAGCAAGATTTTTATTAAGTCTTAAGAGTATCTTCTTCCATGCCTTTTCAAAATTGTATATATGATGAGCTTCATCCTTTAAAATCATTATATTAGGGCAAGTTAATAGAACTTCTCTTATTCTATTTTCATGATAAATATCAGATACATTATAAACTGAAGGTAACTCATAAATCCTATCTACATATTCTTCAACCTCTTTCTTTTTATTTTTTCTCCCCTCTAACTGTTGAATATTAGTTAAAAACAATACATTTTCAGGAATAGTATGAATAGGGTCTTCTTTAAGGATTACGTTCAGGTCAAAATCCTCTTGCCATTCTGGTGGGATAAGTGGCAAATCTCTGAATATTTTTCCATCCTTAAAATCTCTTGTTAGGCGGTCATAGACAACATTTTTCTCACCAGCGATAAGCAAAAATTTAGAGGTATAATCATCCTTGTTTTCCCTTTTATAATTAAAGTAAGACCAGATTACCGATAGTGCCATAACAAAAGTTTTGCCAGAGCCAGTTGCCATCTTAAAAGCATAAAGAGGATACTGGTCATAGGACGGGTCATATCCCTGTATAGGGCCTGCCCCAAAGTCTCTGGCCATATCGATGAAATTACGTTTCTTTATAACTTCGTAAACATAGATCAAAGTTTCAATTGCTTCTCTTTGGCAGAACCAGAATTCAAAAGGTTCATTATTTACGATATGGTCTTCACTAAACCAGAATCGCAATAATCTTTTTGTAGTAGAAGTAATCTCAGGATAATCTTGCTCTCGCCAGGTGAAGACTGCCTTGCGAAGTTCATTAACTAGGTACGCCTTGCTCGAGCGTCTTTGTTTTGGATGTAAAAGTTCATTTGGTTTCATTATGTTCACCGTAAATACTTTTAAAAACTTCTCTTTCTATCTCTCTCCACGAGTTGCAAGTATCATTTATAGCCATCATCTTTTCTTGACTAATTTTTTTAATGCCGTCATCGGTTATCGTCCAGATGTCTATAGGCTCTCCAAGTCCATAAGCCCCTATTTCTATTGCTTCTTTTATTACTCTATAAATTACAAGTTTCCCTTCTTCCATATCTAATTCTCCTACTAAATAGTTTTTAAGCAATGTATGTGCAAATATATCTCCACTACCTGAACAACCATATCCTATTTCGTCTAATCTTTCGTCTGAACAGTCTGGAGCAATATGCCAAATTATTTTCTGTTCCTTATCCTCCTTCTTTAAAAAACTACATAACAGCACATCAGCGATAGGAGCATTAACAATGTTTTCCCGAGGTGTCCCTTTATAAAAAGCTCTATGCCTCTCTATCTCATTTTTATAAACACCAAAAAGAGATTTTCTAACTTTTTCCATTAAATCATAATTCCAATCCCCCTCAAGATCTTTAGAGAAAGAGTATATACGGTCCCTGCTTCTTTGCATTACTCCAACGCTCCCCGCAGCTCCAAACAAAACACTTTCATTTATCTTAAAAATTTTATGTATAGGCATTCTAATAGGTCCACCTGCAGAACCTCCAGTAGCCTGCCCATCTGATGCCATTATTATTCCATTTCTACAAGCTAAAGCTATTATGAGTGTCATTTTTTAAACCCCTTAAGATTTATTATACTATTTATCGAATACTCAGGATATTTTTCATAAACATATTCAAGTAATTTTAAGAAGCTCTTAGAAAGAACAGATTCTTTTATCTCAACAATTTTATCTATTAGATTTCTATCTAAATCCTGTTTAACTTTTTCAGCAGTAACTTTCCCATTTTTAGTTATCCTATAATATTCCCAATCTCTTAGTGTTGGAATGGTATCTATCAAACCATTGTTTTTAAGATCTAATAAATCAGAATATATTTCATAAGAACAGGGTCCATATAAGTATGGTTCGAAATCATAAAATTCCGGCAGATTTGATTCTTGCTTCAGTAAAAACATGCTTTTCATTATTTGTATTGGGCTCATCATGTTTTGTCTGTTTTCAACTGGCAAGTAAATTAATTCTAATAAAACTTCCTCTTTCTTCATTTTATCATCACCTTTAAAATTTTATTTGTGTCATTCCCGAACACAT
The DNA here is from genome assembly GCA_018903015.1 of bacterium. Next base: position 1,706 of record JAHIPR010000215.1, on the reverse strand, counting down.
CCACCACTTTTATCATAATCTCATAATTCCCAACGTTTTCGTATTTGTGTATAGCCTGATAATCTACTCTAGGATTCTTTTTTACTCTAAAACTTTGCCACTGATTGTGGAAAGTATCTTCTTTGTAGTCCCAATCTATTGCCCAATAATCTATTAGTTCTCTTGAATCTTTTACCTTGCTGGCTATTTCGGCAAGTTCTGCAGTTGGCGAAAGTTGAAAATCAGTAATTTTCAGAACTACCTCATTCCCATTTACCTTGTTTTCAATCTCTAAATAGGCAACTTCCGGAAATTTTATATACTTGGTTAATTCCCTCTCTATTATCTGTTCGGGTACTTTTAATAGTTGCAAATCAAAACCAACCAGAGAAGATTTTATCTCATTCACAGAGGGAATTTGAATAAGTTTTAAATCAATTCCATTCTTTTTGGCTGATGTTTTAGCTAATTCATTGACCTCATAACTCCACTCCCAACCAAGAATATCTGCCTTGTTGAAGTTATTGTTTCGGCATTCGATTACTACTTTTTCAACATCTTCCATTGTAACCGGTGCATTCAAAGGACCGATATGAACTGTTCTATCTCCTTTTCTTCCGTGCAGATATCTAAAGCCGGTTAATGGTGCTGTCTGATAGAGTTTTAGCATAAAGGTAAGGTATTCATCCTGCCTTTCCTGCCAGTAAACAGTTTCATAGTTTCCAATATTCCATAGTTCAAAAGGTCTTGCAGGATTGCCGTATTCTTTCTTGTTCTCATTCTGCAAGTCCTTAGAATTATGAATATCTAAAAGCCTCTTTCTTGTCACCTGAATGGCAAACTTAGATAAATCACAGCCAATCCATCGCCTGCCAAGTTTCTCTGTTACTGCTAAGGTTGTGCCTGAACCACAGAAGAAGTCGGCAACGATGTCGCCGGGATTGGAAGAAGTAAGGATAAACGCTTTGAGTAAATCCTCGGGTTTTTGGGTATCAAACCCGACTCTTTCTTCAGCTGTCGAAGCCATAACAGCGATATGGTCTATAACATCATCAATTCTTTTGCCCTCTTCTTTAGGATAGGTTTTCCCGTAATAAACTGTACCGTCGGTTCTTCTTCTTTTTATTAGAGCGTATATTTGACCTTTCTCATCTATTTTATTATACCGTTTAAAATCTTCGTCTCTGTATGGCTGGCCTACTTGATTCCAAATATATTTTTCACACTTTGAATACCAAAGAATAATGTCGTGAGCATGTTGGTAAATATCTTTTGACTCTGTTCCTCTGAACCCTTTATTCCAAACAATTTCATTTCTAAAATTCTCATACCCAAAAATCTCATCCATCATCACCTTGACATAATGTTCCACATGATAGTCAAGATGGATATATATAGAGCCATTTTCAGCCAATAGTTCTCGCATCAAAACCAATCGCTCATACATATACTTGAGATAAGAGGCAATCCCACCACTCCAGGTATCTTTGTAAGCCCGTTCCTCAATAATGGAAGGCTCTTTTTCTATTCTCTCATCTCCGAGTTTTGTTCTTATCGTAAAATCCGAGCCTGTGAAAAATGGCGGATCAATATAAATCAGATTTATCTTTCCCGCCCATCCCTGTTTTATAAGTGAGGACATAATCAGTTTATTATCGCCCCAGATAAGCAGGTTCTTCCAGTCCTTCGGATAATCTTTTGGCCATTCATCTTCTGGGAAAAGCGAG
>JAHIPR010000214.1 GCA_018903015.1 bacterium | reverse complement strand
CGTTATCTGAAATGCTTTGCCTAAGAAAGACAAAAAGGATGGGCGAGAAAACCTTAAAACTGAAAAGGTGTTTATAAAAAATCACCGAAAAAAGAATAAGGAGGAAAATTAAATGTCTCAATTAAAACAAAATCAGCTTACTGATGTCGAAATCGCAGATTCAAACTGGAAGAGTCTCTACAAATTCGGCGGCGCGGCTGCCCTGATCGTAGCAGTGTTATTTTCAATCCAGATTATCGTCATGATCGCTTATCCGCTACCTAGCACAGTAATCGGCTACTTCACGCTATTTCAGAGCAATAGGCTCATTGGACTCCTCGACCTTTATCTCTTGGAAATTCCTGCCTACGCTCTTTTTGTCCCGATGTTTCTCGTCCTCTATGCTGCCCTCAGACGAGCCAATGAAAGTTATATGGCACTGGCTACGACCCTCGCTATCATTGGGATAGCTGTTTTCCTCGCAACGAATAATCCCTTTTCCATGCTTTCCCTCAGCGACCAATACGCGGCTGCGACAACAGACGCACAGAGATCTCTGTTTTTGGCAAGCAGGGCAGGCGATGCTTGCTAATACGAACCAGCGCGCTGTCGAGGGTTTCAACATGGGGCTTCTCCTCGTGTCCGTTGCCGGTCTGATAGTCTCAGCTGTCATGCTAAGGAGCAATATCTTCAGCAAAGTAACCGCTTATGTGGGAATTCTTGCAAATGCTCTCTCATTAGCCGAGTACTTCAGATTAGTCTTCGTGCCAGAGGCAGTTCTCCTCCTCCTCTTCATCGCAATTGCCTCCTGCTTATTTTTGCTGATATGGTACATCCTGATTGCCCGAAGGCTCTTTCAGATAGGGCGTCTCGAAAAAAAGACGCTTCCCCAACAATCGTAAAAGGAGATAACTATGTCAGCTTCGGTTTTGGTAGGATACACAAAACACTCGCAGGGTACAGCGTGGTCGTGCTGGGTGCGCCGCTCTACATGTTCCGTTGGCACAAGGACGCGCGCCATTTCCTGTCGCGGCACCGTGAAGCCCTCACACAGCGGCCAGTGGCAATTTTCGCGCTCGGCCCCTTTACTACCGGTGATGAGAAGGAGTGGCAGGGTTCGCGCGAGCAGCTCAATAAAGAGCTTGCAGGGTTTCCCTGGCTTACACCGGTTGCTCTTGAAATATTTGGCGGCAAGTTCGACCCGGCAAAGCTACGCTTCCCTTACAATTTATTCATGCGCCAGGTGCCGGCAAGCGACCTGCGGGACTGGACGTCGATCCGCGCCTGGGCGAGCAGCCTGACCGCGAAGCTTCAGCCTGCTTTGCCACAATAATGAGGAGGAGAAATAACAAGATAGAGAACGGCACAGCACATCAGATAACACAGCATATACGCTGCGGGCTGACGCCCTTGCCCTTCGGGACATTGCTCCCTTCGGTCGTAACTTCGGGTAGCCGCGAACCGTTAGATGCAATACGGGTTTTAATTCATTTAACAAGATACAATATTCAATATAAATAAGTGATATCGGTGATATTTTATGAGTAGTTATTTTATAGCAAATATTAAATTAACAAATGAATCGATTTACAAGGTGTACTTAGAAAAATGTGATGAAATTTTTAGAAAATACAATGGTGAGTATCTAATAGTTGATAGCAACCCAGAAATACTGGAAGGAAAATGGTTATATTCTAAAATAGTAGTGATTAAATTTACCAGTAAAGCTATATTGATGGAATGGTACAACTCTAAAGATTACCAAGAAATTCTCAAGTATAGGCTAGAAGGTGCTCAATGTGATACAATAGTTGCTGAAGGAAAATAAATAATTACATACACGATAAAATAAACATTAAACAATAATAATATACTATTTTATTAAGAAAATAAAGATACATATTTTATCTATTTAGATCATTATTATAACTAAATAAAATGGCGCGTACTGCACCTAACAGCGGGTAAGCGCTTCGACGCCCTATGGGTGCCTTCGGGGTTTTGCCCATATTTTCGTCTTCGCGAGTACGCTCAGGCAAAAACGTCGCTTACCCGCGGAACGTTATATGCAACTGCCAATTTTTAAGGAGAATTAACATGCAGTTGATTGAATCTAAAGGATATAAAAAGAAAGGGGTGGAAGCTTTGCTATTTGTCCCCACCCCTTGTTGGAGCTTGAACTTACTTGCACTTAAGTTCTTGGATGTGCTCTTCTATTCCTACGAGCTCCTTCTTCAGTTGGTCTCTGTACTCTTCCAACCTTTCTTGTTCCTCTTTTGCGGATATGAAACGTCGGAAGAACATACCGCATCCACAACCGCAACAGCCGCAGTTACATTCCCAAGCTCCAAGCGTCCTCTGGCTTCCTCTTGGTTGACACATTTTTTATCACCTCCTTTCTGTAAAGTTCGAAAAGTTAGTCGTGTGACCAATAAGCAAAGAAAGAATCTAATTAAGTGTTTAAGCTACTACTTAATTACATGTGTAAAAAAATTTACCTATTTCTCTTGGTCCCTAATCTCTAAAATTCTCTCTCGAACATTTTGCAACTCCCTTTCTAGTTCTTTTTCATATTTCATAAGAGATACCAAACTGACCTTATTTAATTCTTGTTCTTTGTCTTTGAATCTACCTGTTCCTTTACATCCACACGTGCAAACTTCGTTCAATATGCAACGGCAACTTTCCAGTGCTTCCTCATCTATCGAATACGGTATCCAGTATCCCTTCCTTTCGTTCCTAACAAGACCGGTTTGTCTTAATATCTTTAGATGTTGTGATACAGCAGCAGGAGTTATGCCGATTACTTCTGCAATATTTTTGGCCCCAAGGGGACCCTTTGATTTTAAAAGTTCAATTATTCTAACACGTGTTCCTACGCCCAATACCTTAAACATTTCGGAAGGGTCTAACTTCATATGCTCAGTCTCCTATCTGATTAAGTATTTTAGCCACTACTTAAATATACCATATCAAAACGAACTTGTCAAGTGTTTTTTTCAAAAAAATTTAAGGGTTTGGCAACGGCAGATAACACGGTGTTTGTGGGAAGCTGCGCTTCCCCAAATTTTGCTTCGCAAAACTTCACAAACACAGCGAACGTTATATGCAAAAAGCGCGCGCAAGATGCTCGCCATTAATAGCTCACAAAATAAGGGAGGAAATTTGAAAATCATGTATCCATTATATACTCAGGGTAAACTTGATTCACAATCAGAAGCTATTCTCAATCAAATCGCGGAAGCGAAAGCGGAACCCCTATCCTCACTTACTCCGCAACAAGCACGTGAACTTCTTCTCGAAGAATCCTGGCTTGGAAAATCGAAAGATACAGTCAGAATGGAAAACATTAACATCTCAAGTTCTACAGTTCAAATTCCCTTACGTATCTATACTCCTGAAGGGAATCTGCCATATCCGATACTTATCTTTTTTCATGGTGGTGGCTTTGTATTAGGCACCCTTGATGAGTTTGATCCTTTTTGCACTTTCTTGGCAACCGGCGCTTCTTGTCTCGTGGTTTCTGTCGACTATCGGTTAGCACCGGAACATAAACACCCAGCAGCTGTTGAAGATGCTGTAACAGCAGTTAAATGGGTAGTCGCTAACGCAAAAAATATTCAAGGTGACCCCACCCGGATTGCTGTAGCAGGTGATAGTGCCGGCGCCAATTTAGCGACAGTAGCCTCAAGTATTATTCAAGACCAAGATTTCCCCCCTTTGGTTTATCAAGTGCTTATTTGCCCTTGGGTTGATGCGTCTTCGTTTGACACAGATTCATTCAGCTATTTTGGTAATGGCTTATGGCTGTCCAAAGCGAATATGCACTGGTATCGTAATCACTACATAAAAAATCAAGAACAAGCCATGCATCCCTTCGTCTCACCACTACTTGCAGAAGATATAAATGGATTGCCACCTACGTTAATTATCACCGCCGAATTTGACGTTCTGAGAGACCAGGGAGAAGCGTATGCTCATCGTTTAAAAGAGGCAGGCATACCGGTAAAATGTACACGATATAAGGGAGTGCTTCACGATTTTCCTATCTTTCCCGGACCGTTTGATCAAGCAAAGGATGCAATATACGAAATATCAACAGCATTGCAGATAGCTTTTAATAAATAAACCATTGTTCATTCATACAAATCATTGGAGTTGTCCCGACTTTGACACTTAATCTCACGAAACCCCTTATTTATCAACAAATAAAAAAATGATAATAAGAGAAGGAATAAAGGGAATAAAGGGGTCAGGTCTCAACATTTGACATAACTCTATCTAAGTGCTAACATTTTAATATGGTTAGACCTTTACGATTATCTTTTGAAAATGGTTTTTATCATATTACCGCCAGGGGTAATCGGAGAGAGAAGATATTCTATTCCGACCGAGATAAAGAGGTATTTTTAAAAAAATTAGAAGAAATGCTAATAAAATATTCGATGATTTGTCAGACTTATTGTCTCATGGATAATCATTATCATCTATTTATCAAAACGACTCTACCTAATCTATCTCAGGGTATTCATTATCTAAATAGCTCTTATGCCAATTGGTTTCGTAACAAACATCAAATTATCGGTCCTATTTTTCAAGGCCGGTTCAAATCTATTCTTGTTGATGCCGATAATTACGCTCTTATTCTCTCGGCTTATATTCATTTAAATCCATTACGAGCCGGAATAGTCAGACAATTAGAAGATTATCCTTGGAGTAGCTATTTAGATTACCTTAATTTAAGAAAATATAATATTTCTAATATAGATCCATCTTTTGTATTAAACCTTATAGATGAGGATACTTCTAAATCAATCAAAAAATATCGAGAGTATGTTATCAAATATCAGGATATGAAAGATCCTCTTAGAAAATCCTATCACAATATCGCCCTTGGTAGTAAGGCATTTATCGAAAAGATAAAAGAAAAGATAGAACATTTAGGGCGAAGAAGGGAAATTCCTTCTACTCGATCCATATCTAAATATGATGTTGATACGATTATTACTAAAATGAGCCAGGTATTGAATATTGAAAGAAGGATGATATTTTATAAGAAAAGAGGAAACCTTAATCGTTTTTTAGCCATCTATCTAATTAAGCGGTTCACCCCACTTTCCTTATTTAAAATAGGCGAACTTTTTAAGGTGGATTATTCAGCGGTTTCCCAAGCTGCTAAAAGATTTGAACAAAAAAGCGAAGTTAATGATGAAATAAAAGAGAACTTGCAAAAGGTGATAACGGCCTTAAAAGAAATATGAATG